>NZ_JAVDWS010000006.1:0-223917 GCF_031457395.1 Algoriphagus sp. 4150 | reverse complement strand
CATGAATATGAAAATTTAACTTCTTAGCGTTTTCTTACCCTTACCTAAAAATATAAAAATGAAGTGACAGAAAAATTATAAACATATGAAAAAAATAGGGAGTGTTATCCCTATTTTTACTTTATGCCCGGATAAAAAGACTATTCCGAAACCCAGAGCAAACTCTACTAAACCGGAAAGGATGAATCCCATATCTTTTCCCAAAGGAACCCAATCAGGCACCTGTGCCTGAAATTTCTGCCTCTTAGAATTTTCGTTCAGAACTATGCGAGCCCTTTGGCAGCATCATGATCCAAAAACCAGATCAACTCACCGTGAAGTGGCTGAACCAGATTCGCAGGATACGATGCAAAATCTTTTTCTTTCTTGATGATTTCCTGCACTTTTTCGGCTTTTCCGGATCCGGTTACCAAGAAAGCAACGGACTTGGCATTATTGACGATTTTTCCGGTGATGGTGACACGCTTCTGACCTGAGTCCGGATGAGTCGCTACCACGCAATTTTCGTTGGCATCCCAAAGTGAAATTGAATCAGGGAAAATAGAAACTGTGTGACCATCGTCACCCATTCCGAGCATTACCAGATCAAACTGGGGAATGTCATTCAATTTTGGGAGTTCCGTGTCCAATATCTGACTGTAGCGCTCTGCTTCTACAGCTGGGTCATTCTCTCCCAAAACCCGAAAGATATTGAACGAGGGTATGTCAATCTTCGACAGCAAATGATCTACCGTCATCTTATAGTTGCTTTCGGAATCCGTAGGAGGCACACAGCGTTCATCACCCCAGTAGAATTTGATTCTTGACCAGTCAATCTCATTTCCAAAATTAGCGGCCAAATAATCGAAAATAATCTTCGGCGTACTGCCTCCTGAAAGCGCTACGTGGATTGTGCGATCACCCTCCGCCAGCTCTCTGAAGTATTCGGAAAACTCCTTGGCAACCTGCTCTTTGGTGTCGTATATCTTTAGTGTCATTGGATTGAAAATTTATGATTGAGACTTTACACTCGGGACTATTCAAATTTTTTGCCTTTTTTGTCGAAAGGCTAATTATAAGCTGTGTCTTCCGTGAAATTCTCTGCATCCTTTGTGGTTAAAAAGAATTACAATATACAGAATCCTGTTTCGTCAGTCAGGCGATTTCCGGGATTTCTCCAGCCAAAATGGCCATCAATCATATCGTCTGAATTCCTTGGCCCCCAAGTTCCTGCTGCATAACCGTAAGTCGGGACATCCTCATTTTCCCAGTATTTCAAGATCGGATCCACAAACTTCCATGCGGCTTCCACTTCATCCGCTCTAGCATAAAGCGTAGCATCGCCCTGCATCGCATCCAACAGCAATCTTTCGTAGGCTTCCATAATCTCTGCGGAGTCCAGGTCGGAATAATAAAACTCCATATTTGCCTGCTCCACATTGAATCCCAAACCGGGAACTTTCACACCGAACTTGATCAAGATACCTTCGTCCGGCTGAATACGGATAATTAGTTTGTTGTCCTTCTTATACACATCCTGACTCTTGAAAACCTCATGTGCAGGGGACTTAAAGTGAATCACCACTTCAGTCACTTTGGTAGGCATATATTTGGCAGTACGGACGTAGAAAGGCACGTCTTTCCAGCGCCAGTTGTCCACGAAAAATTTCACCGCTGCGTAGGTCTCAGTCTTAGAATCGGGATCTACGCCTTCTTCCTCGCGATATCCCTTTACTTTTTTGCCATCGATGGTGGACGCTACGTATTGGCCTTTCATGGTGTGTTTTGCCAGCTCTTCATTGTCCTTCATGATTCGAAGTGATTTTAAAGCTTTGACTTTTTCATCACGAATTTCTTCCGCGCTGGAATTAATCGGAGGTTCCATCACGATAAGGGATACTACCTGAAGCAGATGGCTTTGGAACATATCCCGAAGCGCACCGGATTTATCATAATAACCGCCTCGCTTTTCCACACCTACTGTCTCGGCATTGGTGATTTCCACATGGTGGATGTATCGACGATTCCAGGTTGGTTCGAATATCGAATTGGAAAACCGGGTTACGAGCAGGTTTTGAACCGTTTCTTTACCCAGATAGTGGTCGATTCTATAAACTTGAGGTTCGTTAAAATACTTATGCAAGCCTTCATTCAGCTCTTTGGCAGTAGCTAAACTGTAGCCAAAAGGTTTTTCCACAATGATTCGCTTCCATCCCTTTTCTTCTTTGGTAAGTCCTGCTTCACAAAGATTTTTGGCGATGGGCTCATATAAGTTTGGAGGTGTGGACAGGTAGAAAATGTAATTTTCTTCACAGCCCATCGCTTCATTTAACTTGTGGATTCTCTTCGCCAGCCCATCGTATTTGCTGTCGTAGTTGTCTCCTAAGTCCTCATAAAACATCTTGTCGGAAAAATCGGATATAAATTTCTTATCCTCTTTACCGATTTTATCCTTCAAAAATTCGCTTTCCTGAACCACCTTCATACGGAATTCCTCATCAGTCAATGCGCTCCGGCTTGCTCCCAAAACCACAAAATTTTCGGGAAGATGCTTGCCTTTGTACAAGTTGTAGAGTGCAGGAACCAGTTTACGTGCAGTCAAATCACCTGACGCGCCAAAAATTATTAGCATCTGGTTTTGTGTTTTCTTCATCAGTATGGGCGTGTTTTTATATTATTTGTATTAATACCCGTCTTCGGGCGTTCACAAATTTATCAATCTTACTAGAAAGCCAACCTGTAATCCATTAATTTTGGGTGTAAGTGATGCAAAAATAATCCATATTTATTTCTAACCTTGTCGGCGAAAGCTTAGAGGGAAATCTGAAAATAACAACACGATACAATGGAGTACACGAATTATGATTTTGGTTTAGTAGGCCTTGGAGTAATGGGGCGAAATTTTATTTTGAATGTTGCCGACAACAATTTCAAGGCTTTCGGCTACGATCTTGATCAGGAGAAAGTTGATGCACTGAAAGAAGAGGGCGGTGATCTGGAGAAGGTGAGCGCTTCTACCGAGATCGAGACTTTTGTGAAGTCTCTGGCTTCTCCAAGAAAAATTATGCTACTCGTGCCCGCAGGGAAAATTGTGGATCAGGCGATTGAGAGTCTTTTACCACTACTGGACAAAGGAGATATCATCATAGACGGAGGAAACTCATTTTTTACGGATACGGACAGAAGGGAAGCTTATCTGAAAGAAAAAGGCATCCACTTCTTTGGTTCCGGTGTATCAGGCGGTGCAGAAGGCGCAAGAAAAGGCCCGAGCATCATGCCGGGTGGAGATAAGGAGGCTTATGCTTATGTGAAGCCAATTTTTGAAGCCGTTTCTGCTAAATACAAAGGAGAGCCTTGCGTTGCTTATTTGGGACCAAAATCAGCCGGAAACTATGTGAAAATGGTGCATAACGGCATAGAATACGCTATGATGCAGCTGACTTCAGAGATTTATGATTTGCTGAAAAAATCCTGTGATCTGTCAAACGATGAACTTCATCAGGTTTATGATTCTTGGAACAAAGGACGTCTTCAATCTTTTCTGGTGGAAATCACCGCCGAAATTTTTACCCAAAAAGACGAGTTGACGTCTGCCGATCTGGTAGATATGATCTTGGACAAAGCCAAGCAAAAAGGAACGGGAAAATGGACTTCACAGAATGCTATGGATTTGGGAATTCCTGTTCCCACCATCGATATGGCAGTAAGCATGCGTGAGATTTCTGCATTGAAGGATGAGCGGGTTGTAGCGGACGGCTTGTATTCACGTCCGGAAGTTGCGCACATTTCAAAAGAGGAGTTGATCGCTCAGGCAGAGCAAGCTTTGTATTTCTCGTTTATTATTGCCTATGCCCAAGGTTTGCATCAGCTTTCTTACGCATCTAAAGATTATGGTTACGAACTGGATATGGCTACTATCGCGAAGATTTGGAGAGCTGGATGTATCATCCGCGCAGGTCTTTTGGCGGATATTGCGGAGGCTTACACTGCGGACAACTCCATTCCAAATTTGCTTCTTTCTCCTTCCTTTGTCCCGAAGGTACAGGGCACACTGCCCGCAGTTCGTGAAGTAGTGGCTTTTGCTGCGAAGAATGGCATTCCTGTTCCCGGGCTTTCAAGTGCCTTAAGTTACTTTGATGCATACACTTCCAGTAAACTTCCGCTTAACCTGATCCAGGCACAGCGTGATCACTTCGGGTCACATACCTACGAGCGAACTGATAGAGAAGGGATTTTCCATACAGAGTGGGGGAAAGAATAGTTGGCAGGGATCAGTCACAGTATTCAGTAGCACAAAAGCCGCTAATCCTTAGCTGTGGTTTGCGTGTCCACAAACTGCCTCGCCCGGTTTTTCGGTCTGTGGAGACACAGACCGAGGCGGGGAGAGGCAAAAGCAAAAAGCCCGCAGGTAATCATCTGACGGGCTTTTGTGTTAAGGTATATGCGGGTCCAGCTTCCGGAGAAGCAGGACAATTGCCTGAACGATAAAATAAATCAATTGCGCCCTCTGTGAAAACCTCTGTGCACTCAGCGGTTAAAATAAAACCTCCCGATCTCTCAGGAGGTTTTGCTTTTATACCGGACTATTGTATTCTTAATAGATCACTTTCACCAAACTCGTAATGACAGAAGCCATACGGATGGATTCAAAGATTCTTTCTTCGCTGGTTCCCAGCTCGATCAGGTGGTTTTCGTGTGAAGCCACACACATCTGACACCCGTTTACGGCAGAGACGGCTGTAGAGATCAATTCAAAAAACTCTTTACCCAATACCGGATTCATCATGATGTTCATGCGAAGTCTGGCTGGGATCTGTCCGTACTTTTCCTTTTCCACGAAGTGGCGGAATCTATACAGTACATTATTGCTGCTGAGCAAGGAAGCACAAGCTACAGCTTCCCCGATTTCGGCTATAGTAGCTTCATTATCCTCAGCCAGCTTTCTGAAAAATTTCTGAAGTGGGTTGTTGGCCGCATTTGCCGCAAGTGCCAATCCCATCAAGGCAACTTCCTTTTGGTTCAGTTTTTCGCCTTTGAGGATAGTCTTGAAATTGAGTTTCAAATCTTTCACATATCTGGAATCAGCATCACCCAGATTTCTTAAAGATTCATTGGTAAATTCTTCATTCAGCCCCACTACTTCCAAAAGTTCGGCGACTGATTGATTAATGTTTAATACTTCCATGGAGATAGATTTAGGTTTGAAACGAGCAAAGGAGACCCTTGGACCTCCTTTGCTTGAACCCGAAATATGCATTAGCAATTCTATTGCGGTCTTTAATTGCTTCAAAATCAGCCACGAGGTTACTGTTTTCGACTTCACCATAGCGATGCTATGGCTCAGTCTCCAAACAGTCTGATTTTCTTGCAATTACAGCCCTCATTACGAAACCTAATGCAAAATTCGGGGTTAAAAGATTTGAGATCTGAATTAGTTCAGGTTCAAGGTTGCTTCTCCTTTTTCCCAGTTGCATGGGCAAAGCTCGTCAGTCTGAAGCGCATCAAGCACTCTCAATACTTCTTCCACATTTCTTCCTACAGAAAGATCATAGGCAGAAACCCAACGAACGATTCCCTGAGGATCGATGATGAAGGTAGCTCTGTAAGCGATTTTCTCATTTGCTTCAAGAATACCAAGTTCTTCTGCAAGAGACTTAGAAGTATCGGCAAGCATAGGGAATTTAAGGTCACGAAGATCTTCGTGGTTGTTTCTCCAAGCCAAGTGAACGAATTCTGAATCGGTAGAAGCTCCCACCAAAACGGCATCTCTGTCTGCAAATTCACCCGCATTTTTGTTGAATTCGGCGATTTCAGTAGGGCATACAAAAGTAAAATCCTTTGGCCACCAGAACATTACCATCCATTTGCCATCGGTAGTGTGGATGTCGTTGCTGATCGTCTTGAATTCTTGTCCTTTTTCTCTGGATACAACTGCGGTTTTTTCGAAAGCCGGGAATTCTGCGCCCAAGCCAAGCATTCTGCTGCTCATAATATTGTAAGTTTTAGTTTTCAAATTTGTTACACAAAGTTGTCTCACATTTTTCCATAAATCAAATTAATAATTGTTATCTATTCATAACTTTAGGTTATATGACGCTAACCCAACTTGAGTATATCGTTGCCTTGGACAATCACAGGCATTTTGTGACAGCGGCAGATAGCTGCAATGTATCCCAGCCAAATCTGACTACGCAGGTAAAAAAGTTGGAGGAAGAGATCGGGGTCAAAATTTTTGATCGCGACACCAAACCCCTTCAGCCTACGGTTGCAGGCAATTTGATCCTCTTGAAGGCCAGAAAAATTCTTAAAGAAGTATCGGAATTAAGGGAGTTTGTCCTCACAGAGAAGGAATCTTTGGAAGGGGAATTTACGCTGGGGGTTATTCCGACCATTTCTCCTTACTTGCTTCCCTTGTTTTTGCCTGCTTTTGTCAAGGCAAATCCACAGACTAAATTGAAAATCCGTGAAATGCAGACTGCTGAGATCATTCAGGAATTGCAGCGGGGAACCTTGGACGTAGGATTGCTTGCTACCCCTTTGGAAGAGAAAACCATCCGGGAAATCCCGCTTTTCTATGAGCCTTTTCTTTTATATTTTCCTGAAGAGCATCCATTTTTAAAAAGGAAGCATTTCATTCCTGCCATGCTGGATCCCAACCAGATTTTGGTTCTGGATGAAGGGCACTGCTTTCGTGATCAGATACTTTCTATTTGCGACAGCAAAGCCTCCAAAAACAACTTTGGTTTTGAGTTTCAGAGTGGTTCCATAGAATCACTGATGCGGTTGGTGGACAAAGGTGTGGGCTATACGCTTGTTCCAGAAATGGCGGTGTTGGAGAAAATAGACATGGATTTGCTGAGAAGATTTGATGCGCCGGAGCCTGTTCGGGAAATCAGTCTGGCAGTAACCAAGAACTTCACCAAAAATGTGCTTATCCAAGCAATCCGAAAGTCAATATTGCTTTCGATCCCTGAGCGTTTTCAGAAAGAAGATCAGTATAAGATGGTAAATTGGAAGTGAGTTGTTTTTAAAAGAACCCCTCGATTAGTTCACTTCATTCTGACCGTAATGCCTCCACTGGATTTGCGAGGGCAGCGCTTATTGATCTAAATCCTACCGTTACAAAAGCAACGATAAAGGTGAATAGCAACCCACTGATAAACATGAGGGGACCGAGCGTAATTTTATAGGCAAATTCCTCCAAAACCATATTCATTACAAAAGCTGCCAGAGGAGCTGCCAAAGCAAAGCCGATAAGAATAAGTTTGATAAATTCTTTTGAAAATAGCCATACTACGCTCGGAACAGATGCCCCCATTACTTTCCGAATACCGATTTCTTTGGTTTTGTTATTGGCCATAAAAGTCACCAGCCCAAAAAGCCCAAGACAGCCGATAAATATGGCTATGCTTGCAAAGAATGCAAGAACTGCGGATGTTTTACGCTCTCCTTTGTACAGATTGTCCACATCATCATCCATGAAGCTATATTCAAAGATGTGCTCTGGATAAGCTTTTTCCCAGTATGCCTGAATCGTTTGAAGATCCTGCTGAATGTCTGCATTAGATAGCTTCAACGACAGATTTTTGAACCCATCAAGGTTGTTGATCATCATGAGGGGCTTAATTGCGTCGCTTGGTGACGTGGAGCTAAAATCCTTCACTACGCCTTTTACAGCCAGTTTATTTCCCCAAAGATCAATCTCTCTACCTATTAGCTCATTATAATCTGAGAAGCCTGCGGCATGTGCCAATGCCTCATTTACCACAAAACCAGACATGGTGTCGAGGTCGGAAAGACCGTTTCCCGCCAATAATTCAAGTCCAAAAACATCAATATAGTCTCCATCAATCTCTTTGAGCTGGGTGTTGATTGGTTCCTCGCTACCTGCTAAAGTGAAGCTCGTTCCTACTACACTATTTGCCGCAGGAGGAGTATTGTTTAGACTCACCTTTTCTACACCTGAGATACGAAGCATTTCGGATTTCAGTGCTCTCATACTGCTATGACTTTGTATCGTTTCATTTCTTTCCTGCACCGGAATTGGCACGTTGATGATGGCATCTTTGACAAAACCCAAATCCCTTCGTTGCATGTGTTGAAACTGATTGTAAATCACCAGCGTGGCAATGATGAAGAATTGTGAGATGAAAAATTGGGCTACTATCAAACTTTTCCTTAGTGTGAATCCTGAATAAGACTGTTTTGACGGTCCTGAAATTATGTGTCCGGTTCGAGCTCCTGAGAGGATCCAGGCTGGATACATCCCTGACAGTAGGGTGACCACTACAATCAGAAGGATCAAGTAAATCCAAATGAATAAGTCGGTGTTTAGATTCAAGGACAAGTTTAGATCCAAGTAATTATTCACAACTGGAAGAAGTAATTTCCCTACAAATATTGAAATCGCGCAGGCTACTATCGTGACCAGCAATGATTCCCCAAGAAGCTGCAGGATCAACTGAAGTCTAGAACTTCCCAAAACTTTTCGGATTCCGATTTCCTTGTTGCGCTTGACCGCAGTGGCGGTAGTCAAATTGATAAAATTGATGCAGCATGTCAGCAAGAGAAAAACTCCGATTACAGAAAAGGCGACTTGAGCCATAAATGGCATACGTGAATTGTAATTGCCAAAACGCATGTCTGAGTGAAGATCTGCGAGTGGTTGAATCACAAAATTTTTGCCCTCTCTATTTTCATCCCCTACTCCATAGTGTTTGGATACAAATGCTGAAAGACCAGCATTGACCGAGACAATATCATATCCTTCTTTGAGCAGAAAGTAACAATTGTCCGAGTCTGAAAGACTACCCCATCCTCTATCTTCCATTTGATCCTGAATGGTGGAATAAGATAGCATCAAATCGAAAGGCAGATCAGTGGTAGTAGGATAATCTTCCACTAATCCTTCTATTTCATAGGTAACATTGTCATACTGAATCTCCTTACCCAACACATCTTTTGTCAGAAAGAATTTTTCCGCCCAAGCTTCGGAGATTAATGCTTTGTTTGGCTCAATGAGCACTTTTTCCTCATCCCCGCTCAGTAGCTTTCTGTCAAATATTTTGAAGAAGGAATTCTGAGTAAAAACCACACCTTTTGCCTCCTTATGTTTGCTCACACTCCCATTAGGTTTGGTAATGCCAAGGAGATTATTTCTGCGATAGGAGGTGAATGCCACTTGTTCGATTTCCTGAAAGTCCGATTTCAAAGATGCTGGCAGAACGGGTGGCGATGCTTGGGTGAATGATTCACCACTGTTTCCTTTGGATGATGAAACTATCCGAAAAATCCGATCCCTATTTTCATGATGCTGGTCAAATTGGTTTCCCTGGTGGACGATCAAAAAAAGTAGCAGGCTTCCTGTGATTCCAAGCGTGAGTCCGGCAATATTTAGGATTGAATTTGTTCTTTCGCGGAAAAGGTTTCTGAAAGCAGTAATGAGGTAATTTCGCAGCATGTGAAATATCTTTATTTTGGAGCACAAACTACAAAGCGAAGGCCAAGCAAAACGTGGCTCAATTACGCTGAAATAAAGATTACCGAATTTCGATTGTTCGGAGACGAAACACATTGTTCTTTCTCGGACAAACGCGAAAGTAGATAATATATATAATGGATCTTTGGAGCAAGAAAGAGGATTACCCGACTTTCAGGCGAAGCTCGCCATGTCTTTTTATCACTTTAAGCTCGAAGTGGTGATTGATATAAGCCTTGCAGTGATTTTCGGCCCATTCCGCGCGTGACTCAGTGTCAAAAAGTAAGGTCATTCTAAGCATCGTCTTCACATATTGCTCATATAAGCCCAGTTCACGTACATAAGAAATAAAAGCCGCCGACCAGTCTTCCTGAAATTTTTCCAGATGCGTTCTCCCGTCAAAAAGCATTTCAAGCTGATTATCACCGTGCTTGTAGCGATAGATGCCGCAAAGTTGGCGGTAGATCAGTCTTACGCGCTCTCGGGGAAATACAAACGTATCAAGAATCTGGGCGTAGGTGGTATCCATCAGCTGTAGCGGATTATACAGGGAAGTATAGGAACGCTTCAGTTCAAAAACCATCCGGTCAATCAACTCCTCTTCAAGCATGGATTGCGCCTGACGTAGGATGTAATTTTTGTCTAATGGGAAAAGTTTCTGGATCATCACATAGCAAAAGTAATAAATTATCTTTTTAGCATGATTTTAAATTAAGCTATTTGCCTCATGCGGGATGTTTTTTAACCACAGAGGCCACAGAGTTTTTCGCAGAGGTCACGGTTGTCCTGCTTCTCCAGAAGTAGGACTAAATAGGATCAAAATTTTATTTTCCTTAGGGTTTCTAGTTTGCTTCAATCTTCGGCTTTCTTCCATGGCGGGTAAGCTGCTCAGGCAAACATCCAACATTGGACATTTACCCCCAATCCGCAGGTCTTCTGGCTTCATATTCTGACATCCGGTCCAGCAGATCTACGGGATCGTCCGAGATGATCAGCAGTTCTTCCTGCTCCGGATACATAAATCCCTCTTTCATGGCGTGATTCAAAAAAGCAACCAGTTTGTCATAGTAACCATTTACATTGTAAAGTGCCAGCGGTTTTTGGATATAATGAAGTTGATTGAGCGTCATGATCTCAAAGAGCTCTTCCAGCGTCCCAATTCCTCCGGGCATGGCAATAAATGCATCTCCACGTTCCGCCATAAGCCACTTGCGGTCGCGCATGGTTTCTACGATGATAAGTTCTGTGCAGCCACGGTGGGCTACTTCCCGATCTACCAGTTTCTGTGGGATTATGCCCAGTACTTCCTTTCCCGCCCCAAGCATCTCGTCTGCAATCACTCCCATCAAACCTACTCTTCCTGCCCCATAGATCAGTGAGTGATCCCGTTTGATCATCTCTTGTGTCAACGCTCTCGCAGCTGCTTCATAGACTTTACTATCGCCCTTACGGGAACCACAATAAATGGTGATTTTCTTCATACTCATCAAATTCAAAGTGAAAATCGAAATTAAGGGATTCTCTTATTAATGCACAGTACGGCTTGAGGTTTTACAAAAGCTTAATGCGACACCTGTGAAGAGGATCGGATTTTTGGAAAAAGGGATAGCGCAGGCAAGCATTAAACCCTATTTTTGAAACATGAAAATCTGCTTTGCTACCAACAACCCGAAGAAAATCGAAGAAGTAAAGGCTGCTCTCGGCGGTACTTTTGAAATTGTTTCTCTCAAAGATATCGGTTGCTCAGTTGAGCTCCCGGAAACCGGTGATACATTGGAGCATAATGCCTTTCAAAAAGCGAGGTACGTGAAAGAGCACTTTGGAGTGGATTGTTTTGCGGATGATACGGGATTGGAAGTCGACGCACTTCAGGGAGAACCCGGAGTTTATTCCGGGAGATATGCCGGCGAGCCCCGGAGTGATGCACGAAATATTGATTTGCTGCTCAAGAATCTTGAGAATGCTTCTGTCCGAACAGCCCGGTTTAAGACCGTCATAGCACTGCTTTTAGATGGGGAGGAATACAAATTTGAGGGTGTGGCAGAAGGTGAAATACTGGATAAACGTACCGGGAATGGAGGTTTTGGCTACGATCCCATTTTTCGTCCAAAAGGCTACCTGAAGTCTTTTGCAGAGCTGAGCCTTACGGAAAAGAACGCAATCTCTCACAGGGGAAAAGCCGTCAGCGAACTTATTGCCTTTTTAAGCCATATATAATTCTGTGAAATCGAGCCTGCCGGTAGACAGGCATGTTTCAGACAACCCGCAGAGACATGATTAAAGGCAGTGCGAGATTCTCCCGAATCAAGTTCGGGACAGGCTATCTGTCCTTTAAAAATCAAATTACAATCAGATGAAAACCCGAAAATCACTATAACTTTGCCTCATGAAATCGAGCTTGACACAAGCCACACACAGAGGGATGGTTATCAACCCTGCGAGATTCCATGTGACCTTTGAAAGAAAATAAAAACACATGAAAAAACCATTCATCGTAGGCATTACAGGTGGCTCTGCCTCAGGAAAAACACTTTTTTTAGAGCGATTGCTTAGTTCTTTTGAAGACGGTGAAGTATGTCTGATTTCGCAGGACAACTACTACAAGCCAAGGGAAATGCAGCCTATCGATGATCATGGGGTACATAATTTTGACAGGCCTGAGAGTATAGATTTTGAAGAATATGCGGCTGATATTCGCAAAATCCAGGCGGGTGAGACTGTTCAGCGAGAGGAATATACCTTCAATAACTCCGCAAAAACACCAAAGATGCTGACTTTTACTTCTGCACCCGTGGTGGTGGTGGAAGGGATTTTTGTGCTGTATTATCCGGAATTGGCAAATCTGCTCGATCTGAAGATTTTTATAGATGCCAAAGACCATATTAAGCTGAAGCGAAGAATCATCAGGGACAAAGTAGAGCGTGGATATGATTTGGACGATGTGCTTTATCGCTATGAGCAGCATGTGATGCCGACTTATGAGAAATATATCAAGCCATTTATGAATGATGCGGATTTGATCGTGCCTAACAATCATAATTTCGACAAGGCCCTAGAGGTCATTCGGACTTACTTACGTGTCATGACCGCTTAATTCTATATCCATTTTTTGATATAATTACTTGGTTTTGAGTGTATTGTTTTGGTATTTGCCATGAAAACCAGAAATTCTTGAATGAGAATCACTCATTTTAAATAATTGGCTATATTTGCGCCGCATGAAAGTAACCAAACGAAATAGCAACTTATTCCAACAGCGCCTTACGGTGATGCTGGCATTGCTGTTGTGTTTGTTTATCTCCAGTGTGGAATATGTTCCTGATAATGGAGATGCTGCTAAAGTCGAAGAACAGGATAAAGCCTCTTCAAGTGATAAGAATCAGACTTTTTTGGATGTAGCTGTAGATGCAGTTGTCCCCTTTGTGGTGAATGTATCGCAGAGCACACTTTATCTTATCTATGAAATTGTACGGTTTGAAAGTTCTACGTTCATTACCGAGTGTACTACAGCTTTTCAGCCCAACCAGCTCGCAGAAATACTTTTTGAGCGAATAATATCCACCAAAGGACCCTGATCCCAAATTTTCCCGATTCCCAAAGCGCTTTTCTGATTTGCAGTTAAGCCACTAATCTGTATTTACAAACAATCAATAATTTCAATTTCCCATGCAAAACAAAGGTGTCATTGTGTTTTTGACAGTGATCGTTACGGCACTCTGCCTGTACTATCTGTCATTCACATTTGTATCGAACAATATCCAGCAGAAAGCCCAGACTTACGCAACCGACGAGTCCGGCAACGTGGATTTTTCTAAAAGACAAAGCTATCTGGATTCTATCTGGAGAGCTCCTGTGTATAACTTCCTAGGCGCTAATTATACTTTTCAGGAAGTAAAAGAAACTGAATTGGGTCTGGGGCTTGATCTTCAGGGCGGTATGCATGTTACCTTGGCGGTTTCCCCCGTGGAGATTGTAAAAGGGCTTGCAGGTAACCCAAAAGATGTTGCTTTCAACAAATCTGTGGAAGAAGCCCGCGAACAGGCGAAGACTTCTACCGCCAAGTATGTGGACCTCTTTTATACTGCTTATAAGAAAAACAGTCCCGGTCAGAAGCTAAGCTCAATCTTCGCAACTGCCGCAAACAGGGGACGTATTTCCTTGGAGTCTTCAGATTCTGAAATTCTTGAAATTATAGATAATGAAGTTGAGAATGCAATTGAGCGTTCATTCAATATCCTAAGAACACGTATCGATAGATTCGGTACTTCTCAGCCCAATATCCAGAGAATTCAGGGATCCGGTCGTATACAGATCGAATTACCCGGTGTGGACAATCAGGAAAGAGTAAGAAACCTTCTTCAGGGCGTAGCTAAATTACAGTTCTGGGAAGTTGCTGAGATAAATGAAATTGGGGCTGCTTTAGAGGCAGTGAACGGTGCATGGGTCGCTGCCAACAAATCGGCACAGCCTGCTGTAGCTGATACAGTAGCTACTGAGGGCCTTTCTGAAGAGGATTCTTTGAAAAATGCGTTGGAAAAGCAATTGGCTCAAATTGATCCTTCAAGATCAGGTGAAAATAGTGTTTCTCCTTTATTTAGCCTGCTTAAGCCAAATTATGGCCTGGCATACGAGCTTCGCGATACTATGGCGATCAATCGTATTCTGAAAAATGAGGATTACAAGTCCTTATTGCCAAGAGATATCAAATTGCTTTGGGGCGTGAAGCCGTTCAAAGCCGAAGATGGCTCTGAGACGTTGGAACTTTATGCTATCAAAGCAGAACGGGGAACAGACGAAGCACCATTGGAAGGCGATGTGGTAACCGATGCCCGTCAGGCATTGGATCAGAGATCAAGACCTGCAGTATCTATGCAAATGAATGCAGACGGGGCCAGAAAATGGAGAAAACTTACTGCTGACAACATCGGAAGAAGAATCGCTGTAGTATTGGATGATTATGTGTACACAGCACCGGTAGTGAATGGGGAGATTCCTTCAGGACAGTCTGAAATTTCCGGGAACTTCTCACTGCAGGAGGCTCAGGATTTGGCCAATATCCTTAAGTCCGGTTCTCTTCCTGCTCCTACACAGATAGTAGAAGAAAGCATTATCGGCCCAACCTTGGGAAGAGAAGCATTGAATCAAGGGTTGATCTCTATGGTAGCAGGTCTTTCCATTGTGATCCTTTTTATGATGGCTTATTATGCAAAAGGCGGACTGGTAGCTATTGCAGCATTGGTTTTCAATATCTTCTTTATCCTCGGAATCCTGGCACAACTTGGCACCGCTTTGACCCTACCGGGTATAGCGGGTATAGTATTGACGATAGGGATGTCGATTGATGCGAACGTGCTGATTTTTGAACGTATCAAAGAAGAACTTCGAAACGGAGTTGGCTTACTGGCTGCAATCGATGCGGGTTATAACAAGGCGTTCTCTGCAATTCTCGATTCAAACGTGACAACCTTCCTTACGGGTGCTATCCTGTTTGCATTGGGTCAGGGTCCGGTGAAAGGCTTTGCCATCGTATTGATGATCGGTATTGCATCTTCATTCTTCTCTTCTGTATTCATCACCCGGGTGATTGTGACTTGGATGAGCAAGAAAGGCGACAAGAGCTCAATCAGCTTCGCTACTCCTTTTGCCAAAAATGCATTGAGTGCATTGAACTTTGATTTCTTGAGTAAAAGAAAAGTGGCTTACCTGATCTCTACTTCCATTATTGTGATCGGTTTGGGAATCGCTGCTGTCAACGGATTGAAATTCGGCGTTGACTTCACCGGTGGCCGTTCTTACGTGGTAGCATTTGACGAGCCGATAGCGGCTTCTGATTTGAAATCCGGTTTGGATAGAGAGTTTGACGGCTCTGTGGAAGTAAAAACTTACGGGTCTAGCAATACATTGAAAGTAACTACTTCTTATTTGGTGAATGAAGATGATGCAGAATCCAATCTTGAAGTAGAAAGTAAAGTAAAAGAAGGCATAGCCGCGGTTACCGGATTAACATTCACTCAGGATGCGGAATCATTGACATCCGGACAATTTGCGATTACGGGTTCTTCGAAAGTAGGCGCTACGGTGGCAGATGATATTAAGGCATCTTCAGCTGAGGCGATGATAGTGGCATTGATTGCCATCTTCTTGTACATCTTATTGAGATTCCGTAAGTGGCAATTCTCCTTGGCATCTATCATTGCCTTGATTCACGATACCTTGTTTGTAATAGCTGCTTTTGCTATAGCAAGTGCATTCGGAGCCACATTCGAAATTGATCAGGTGTTTATCGCTGCGGTATTGACTGTGATCGGTTACTCGATTAACGATACGGTGATCGTATTTGACCGTATTCGTGAGAACATCGAAAACCGCGGTACAAACAAGCTGGTGAAAGTATTCAATGATGCTATCAATCAGACATTGGGACGTACCTTGATTACTTCGTTCACTACCTTGATTGTGGTGGTTGTATTGCTGATATTCGGTGGTGAAGTATTGAGAGGATTCTCTTTTGCTTTGTTTATCGGGGTATTGGTAGGTACTTATTCTTCTATTTACATCGCTACTCCGATTGTAGTGGATTTGATGAAAAGAGAATTAGATCAGGAACATGCAGCGAAAGAGGCGAAAAAAATAGCCTAAACATCAAATTATTTTCTTTTTGAGGAGCGGGTAACTTACCCGCTCCTTTTTTATTGTCCTTGCAGCAGGAAAATTCTTATCTTTTCGCTGGTATTTATAGATCCATGACATGAAAATCGACAAAAAAGACTTTGAAGCAATGAAAGCCAAGTATGACAAAGAAGTCAAAAAAGGCAAACCGGGAACAGGAACTAAAAAGAAAGACAAAACCAATCAAACCGACTGGATATTCTTTGATAGAGAAACGCTTGAAGGTTTATTGGCAAAAGCTGACAAGGACCCCAAGGTGGGGGGAATTCAGTTTTACTTCACCGAATACACCGAGGAAACTGCTGAGAAAGCCCACCCAAAGGAAGGAGCGGCCTATTGCGGGCAGTTAACCTTAGTGATGTGTGCAGCTAACTTAAAGGAAAAAAAACTAGTGCCGGTTGGATTGGGCGCTGTTAAGGCTGAATATCAAAATGGTGGGAGCCAATGTCCTTATTCTTGTTACCCTGACCCTACTGATATCTAAGAATGGAAAGCAGGTTTGCTCAAGCATTTCTAAAGGAGGATTTAATTATTATAGATTTACTCGCAGTATTAGGCATATTCTTCTTTTTCCGACTTTCAAAGGAGCAAAGAGCTCAACTGTACTTTTGGCTTCCCTTTTTAATCTTGATGTTCACTGCATTTTATGAAAATATGGGAGCCTATACCAACTTCAATTATGAGTTCAAAAAGTCAGTGAATGCTTATCTTGGAAATACAGAATTTCCCAGATATAATTTATGGTTATATAATGTCTCCCAAAGGCAAGTATTGACCATATTCTATCTTTTCTTAATAAAATCCTGGCTGGAGCCCTCGAAAAAGAAATACATAAACTGGATGCTGATTGCGTTTGTGATAAGCAGCCAGGTCATACAGTTTTCCGGAATAGAACCTATTTACTGGTTTCAGCCTATTATATTCTCCATAGGAGCTAATATGATTCTGGTGGGAAGTGGGCTCTATTTCGTCGGATTGATCACAAACGATGCTTACCTCAATTCAAATCCTTTGCGGTTGACCTCCTTTTGGCAAATGACTTTTATACTCTTTACCTATTCTTTGACTTACATCAACGATGTTGCTATGCCATTCTTGGTGACTTACAATTATGAACTTGGCAATTCGATTTATCAGCTAGCAATGGCAATGATTTGTTTTAATTTGGCCATACTAACGCTCACTATTGCCTCGCCAAAGCTTCCTAAACTATTTGAACAAGAGCCTTCTTATGGATTCAGTTGAAAGCCAAGTTTATGTAATCATCTTCTCTACCTTATTTCTGGGAGGGATCATGTCCACCTTTGTGATAGCTATGGTCTTTATCCACAGACAGAGACAGGCCCAAAACCGTCAAAAAGTGGATCAGATCAAATCGGAGCATGAGAAGACCTTGCTGAATATCGAGAATGAAATACAGCAAGACACGCTTACGCAGATTGGAAGAGAATTGCACGACAATATCGGCCAGCTGCTTTCGCTGGCCAAGCTTAATTTTGGCTCGATCAAACCTGAAAAGCACGCCGAGGGAAAAGAGATTTTGAATCAGGTGATTCAGGAAGTTCGTGGCCTGTCCAAAACTCTGAACCTTGACTGGGTGGAGTCTATTAGCATCAATGAATTCATCGGGCAGCAATTAGAGCGGATAAAAAACACGGGTTTTTGCGAAACAACGCTGGAAGCGGACTTTGAACTCGTTGATTTGCCAAAAGACCAAAAACTGGTGTTGATACGGGTGATTCAGGAGTCACTTAACAACGCTATTAAGCATGCTTTGCCGAATAAAATTCTGATAAGAATCAGTGAGAATGGAGAAGGAAAGCAAATCAGGATTCAGGATGATGGGATTGGATTTGACACTGCCCTACAGACCAATGGTAGCGGAATGTACAACCTCAGGAAGAGAATGGATACGATTGGGGGGAATTTTGAACTGACTTCTACTGTCGGAAAAGGAACAGAAATCATATTAACCTTGCCTAATTAGATTTAAGAGTATAATTTGAAGCGTAATCTCCCCAAAATACTAACCCCCCTACTCATGATCAGGATTGTCCTGGCTGATGACCATAAATTATTTGCAAAAGGAATAGAAGGTCTCCTTGAGGAAGAATACGATCTGATAGTCGTCAATGTCTTCCCAAATGGAAGAGAACTGTGTAATTATATTGCCGAAAACCAAGTGGATGTGGTCCTTACGGATCTTAATATGCCGATAATGGACGGCTTTGGTGTGCTGGATCATTGTAAAAAGAAGCATCCCCAGGTGAAGGTAGTAGTACTTTCCATGTATGATGAGGAGAAGATTTACAAGAAGTGCATAGATCAAAAGGCTGATGCTTTTATTCTTAAAGATGCCGATCCCGACGAATTGATTTTTACGATTCGGGAAGTGTTTGAAGGCCGGCATGTCCTGAATTTTGATCGGGTAAAAAAGCAAGCTATACAAGGAGCTTATTTCGATGCTTTCAGAATGAAGTATAAGCTATCACGAAGGGAAACCGAAATCATTCAATTGATCAGAGACGGGATTCAAAACAAGAATATAGCTGAGATGCTAAATCTAAGCAAGCAGACGGTTGAAACACACCGCAAGAATATCCATCACAAGCTTCAAGTCAGTTCACGAATTGAACTGGTAAACAAAGCACACGAAATGAACCTCTAATCATGAGTAAACCTATTAAAACAGCCGTTATTGGCTTTGGCTCAGTAGCTGAGAAAATGCATGCGCCACTTATCGATGTCTGTCCGGACCTTGAGCTTGTAGCTTCTGTGGAGCGGCGTACCAATCGCTGTGAGGAATTGTATCCGGCTGTTACCACGTATAGGAGTTTGGATGCTATGCTGGAGGCAGATGCGGCCGAACTGGTAGTGATCACTACACCGAATGAATATCACTACCCGATGGCCAAGCGATGTCTTGAAGCCGGAAAGCATGTGGTGGTAGACAAGCCCGTGACAATCTTCTCCCATGAGGCAGAAGAACTAAACAAGCTGGCTGAAGAGAAGGGTTTGATTTGCTCTGTTTTTCACAACCGTCGTTACGATGGGGATTTTATGACCTTGCAGAAATTGGTGCGTGAAGGAGACTTGGGTGATCTTGTTTACTTGGAATCTCATTTTGACCGGTTCCGTCCGGATGTCTCTGAAAACTGGAGAGAAATGGAAGTGCCGGGAAATGGGATCACATTTGATCTCGGATCACATTTAATCGATCAGGTAGTGTTGCTTTTTGGCCTTCCGAATTGGATTCAGGCAGATATCCGTAAGCAAAGAGGCGGAGCTATCGCTGACGATTATTTTGATATTATTCTTGATTATGGCTCGCTCAAAGCCAGAGTGACTGCAGGTGCTTTAGTGAATGTGCCTACACCGAAGTTTTTACTTTTGGGCAAGAGGGGGTCGTATCAGAAATTTGGTTTGGATGTGCAGGAAGCTGCTTTCAAGCTTGGGCAAAAGCCTGAGGGAGAGCGTTGGGGTGTGGAATCTGAGGAAAGTTGGGGAAATGTTTTCCTCAATGAGGAGATAAAACCTTATCAAACGATCCCCGGTAATTACAGAGTTCTGTATCAGAACGTAGCTGATGCGATCTCGAAAGGAGCAAATCTCGACATCACCATAGCTCAGGCTGTCAGTGTTTTGAAGATCATAGAAGCTTCTTTTACCAGTGCTGAAGAAGGGCGGAGAATTTTCAAAGAAGAGGGAGGCTGGTAATGTTATCATTTTTTGGCTGAGGATTTGGATACTGGGGTCAGGTAAAATAATTGAATCATGAAAAAACTAGTACTATTATCCCTTACGCTTTTTGCATTTGTATCATTTGCAAAAGCACAAATCAGTGCAGGAGTGAATCTGCAGAGCTCTGAGACTTTCGTGACTATAGGCACGGATCCTTATAAGCAATTCTTCGGTGAAGGGCGAATAGGCACCGGAAGGAATATCGGTATAGAGCTGATGGGAGCTTACAATATTGTCCAGAAAGACGATATGAATTTCTACGCAGGGCTGGGTCTTGGACTCGATAATGATCGTCACAATAACCATAGGAATGACGATGATATCTATATAGCCATTCCAATCGGTCTTTTGATCACGCCATTTAGCAGTAAAAATCTGGGGCTGGTGCTCGAAGCAGCGCCGGTTCTCGCCACAGATCATGGAGACTACTTCCGTGCAGGATTTGGCTTCAAATACACGTTTAGATAAGATTACAACCAACCACTAACAACCAAAAAGAGGCTGTCTCATTATCATGTTTTCTTGTCAGGCTGAGCGAAGTCGAAGCCTTTTATGTGGTAATTAAGCCCATTTTGACTTCGCTCAATGTGACAATTATGAGTTATGAGACAGCCTCTTTTTAAATTTTCAGGGTTTTTACTTATTGTTTAGGAAAAAGGAAACTCCGAGGTTGATGGAGGAGGTGTTTAAGCCAAAGGAGAAAGAGTTGTAGTTTGGGGATGACTGATTTTGCTCTCCTGTGGTGAAAGTGACTAGATTTGATGAGAGTTCCAGCGCCAACCAGTTTTTGGGGAAATATGCCAGTCCTGCAGATAAGCTTGTTGTGTACTCAGTGTACTTTGTTTCATTCTCACTGGAACTTCCTTGGGAAGAATTATATAAAGAATTAACGGTGCGCCAGTTGGCTCCACTAATCAATTCTCCAAACACGGAAAATTTATCGCCGAAGGGCAAATATTTTCTTGCAAATAGCGATGCTCCAAATGCATCGGATTCAACAATGTTTTCTTCAATCGTTGAACTAGAACTAGTTGATGAAACAGTTTTTCTTGTAGTTTGACCGGTAGTGAATGAAAGTACTGTGCCTATGACCCAATTATTTCCTAAGGAATACCCAAATCTTGGGTTAAAAAGAAACTCATTTGAATCATAATTGGTGGCTGTGACATTAGGCAGCATCCCTAATAGGTGCTCAGAGTTGGAACTATTAAAATTGACGTTCCCGCCCAGCATTATACTTCCTTTTTCGATCTGCGCATTTGCCGCGAAAGCAAAGAGTTGGAATGCGAGTACTCCCAGTAAGAATTTTTTCATTGATAAAGTGTTTAGTTTAGATTTCAAACTTACACGATTTCGTTAACTGTTTAGTTGTAGAAATTTTCCTGAAATAGGAAGCCTTCATTTTTCTGCGGGGATTCATTCATTTTCCCTATTTTTGCGCCTATGGCAAAAACCGAAACTCCTGCGGAAAACACGCAATTGAAAGATATTATTTCCCATGCCAAAGAGTATGGATTTGTGTACCCTAGTTCTGAGATCTACGACGGCCTTCAGGCAGTGTATGATTACGGTGCATACGGTGTAGAATTGAAAAATAACTTGAAGCGCCTGTGGTGGGAAACCATGACCCGGGTAGAGGGGAATATTGTAGGGATCGATGCAGCGATTTTTATGCATCCTACTACCTGGAAAGCTTCCGGTCATGTGGATAGTTTCAATGATCCTATGATCGACAACAAGGATTCCAAGAAGCGTTACCGCGCAGATGTGCTGGTAGAAGAGCATGCGGCTGTATTCGAAAGAGCCGGCGATATATCCAAAGCGAATGAACTTACAGGTGCTTTAGCGAGATTGCTTGAAGCTGAGGACTTGGCAGGTGTGAGGGATTTGATTGTGAATGAAGGCATCAAATGTCCGATCAGCGGCACGACCAACTGGACAGAAGTACGTCAGTTCAATTTGATGTTTTCTACCCAAGTGGGCTCTGTGGCTGAGGATGCTACCACGATTTACCTGAGACCTGAGACAGCGCAGGGGATTTTTGTAAACTTCCTGAATGTGCAGAAAACTGCCAGAATGAAAGTTCCTTTCGGGATCGCCCAGATAGGTAAGGCTTTTAGAAATGAGATTGTTGCCCGTCAGTTTATCTTCCGTATGCGTGAATTTGAACAGATGGAAATGCAGTTCTTTGTACGTCCCGGTACCGAGCTGGAATGGTACCAAAAATGGGCAGAAACCAGAATGAAGTGGCATTTGGCACTGGGGACTCCTCCCGAAAAACTCAGAAAGCATGACCATGAGAAGCTGGCTCACTATGCCAACGCTGCGATGGATATCGAATTCGACTTTCCTTTCGGTTTCAAAGAAGTGGAAGGGATCCACTCCAGAACTGATTTTGATCTGAAATCACATCAGGAGTTCTCTCGAAAGAAGCAGCAGTATTTCGATCCGGAAGTGAATCAGAATTACATTCCTTATGTGATCGAGACTTCTATCGGAGCTGATCGCCTGTTTTTGTTGACGCTATGTAATGCGTATACAGAAGAGAAAACCGAGGAGAAAAGTAGAACTTTCCTTAAACTTCACCCTGCTATCGCACCTGTGAAAGCTGCGATTCTCCCAATCACGAAGAAGGATGGTTTGCCTGAAAAAGGCCAAGAGATCGTAGAGTTGTTGAAGTACGACTTCAATATCATCTACGAAGATGCTGCTTCGATAGGTAAGCGCTACGCACGTCAGGACCTGATCGGTACGCCATTCTGTATCGCAGTGGATCATCAGACGCTAGAGGACAACACGGTCACTATCCGTCACCGTGACACGACTGAGCAAGAGCGTGTGCCTATTTCCGAACTTCACGGTAGAATCGCTCAGGCTACTAGTTTTGGAAGAATTTTTGAGAAATTGTAAGAATCGGATATTCATAAACATAAAACAGAGGTTGTCTAAAGCAGCCTCTGTTTTTTATTTGGAGAGGTTCCTGATCAGAAGTCGCATAGGCAACCTCATCATTTCGGGGAGCTTAGTGCCGATTGGAAATTCTTCCGTAGAGCCTCAGGATTGAAAATCCCAAGCAATAGTGAGGTGTTTTTTTTATCAGGGAATTTTAATAATAACTTTTCCGTGCCAAATACAAGGTCAATCACTGTTCATTTGGTTACTTGTACCGTGCGTGCATGTTTTTACTCCATGGAAATTTTTGTCATTGAACTTAGTGCATTCATTAAATCCCGGAAGGCAGAATTAATAGAAAAAAGAAGAGGGATGTGTCTTGAGCAGTATACGTGATTTTTGTAGGCTGCGGAAAAGAATGCTGGAAACAGCTCTTTTGGGGTAAGTGAGTACAGATTGCAAGAACGTAGGGGTTAAGAATTCTGAGAATCAGAATAGGCCATGATGGCAGATCTGGAATATTCTGGGCAAAATTAAATTATAATTTATTGGATTACTCAGATTATAATTTTACAGAAACTAATAGGGAGAAATAAAATATCGATAATTTATCTTCCTTTCATTTTTAAATAATGTTTAACGTATTTTAATTTATAAAAAATGTATTTGAAATTTTTCTAATTTGGAATCAGTCTTTATATTTGGTGAAATACAGAGGGGTTTTGAGCTTCAATCTGGCTGATACAGAAGATGATTGCTCAAAAATGAGAGCAAATGGATTTTAGAAAAAAAGAAAATTTGATCATACAAAAGACTAAGACGGTAATTGTTAAAATGTGAATTTGGTGACTCTTATAGACACCTTAAAGGGGTGCTTAAGGAGTTATTGTTGTGCCTAGATTTGATTTTAGACTAAGAATTCAAATATATTGTTGATCTCCCTTAGGAGAGTACAGATGATTGATATTTTTAATGAAAAGTAACTGAAAATTTGGAGTTCCACTAGCAGAGAAGGAAGGAAACGCATCATGATAATATTAGAAAAGAGATGCTGTGTATCGATATCCTTAATGAATCAATATGAAGATTTTTGCGACAAATTTCAGCTGGCATATTTAAAATTTCAAGGATTTGGCTATACAGGATGAGGGAGATTTAAGTGTATCTTGAAAACTAAAATTATGGTGTTTTATAAATAAATCAAAATATATAAATAAAATTAGTGCTTTTATGGATACCTATCTTAGAAACAAGTTGCAAACAATTTCCTTTGTTTTAGTTGTGCTTGTTGTGTTTTGTCATGCCACTAATCTAACATATAACTTTGATTCGGAAACTGTCTTGATTAAAAAAGGGGTAAATTGGTTTTTACAAACCGCTATAAGTGATGGGGTAGGTAAGATTGCCTCTCCGTTGTTCTTTAGTATTTCTGGGTTTTTATTTTTCTACTCTATTCAAGATGGATCTATGAAGGAGTTTTTTCCTAAGTATATTAAAAGGTTTAACACGTTAGTTCTCCCGTATTTTCTTTGGTCACTATATGGTATACTGCTGTATTTTGCTTTGCAATCAAATTCTTTTTCTAAGCCTTTTTTTACCAATGGACTAATTTCTGATCTTACATTGATTCAAATTATTGATATTGTATTACTTAACCCTATTCCATATCATTTTTGGTATGTTAGAGATTTGGTGATGTTGATTATAATTTCGCCAATTTTATTTTGGTTAATCAATAGATTTGGATTATACGTATTGTTGGTTTTTCTGATTTTTTGGATATACGCCTTGAACTTTCAGATATTTACCAGCAGAGCTTTGTTGTATTTTTCATTGGGTGCATATTTCAGTATAAAGAACATTAATATGAACAATTTAAAGTTCAGGAACTCCTACTTTATCCCTGTGATGTGGCTGGCTTTAATTCTGTTAAAAACCACTTTGGGTTTTATGGATTTTGAAAATGAGTTTCTGATTGAATTGGTCAAACAGGCAAGTATAGTTGCGGGAATTATATCTGTATGGTGTTTGTATGATTATATATTTATTAATAGAGATGTTACGAAAACAAGATTATATCCTTTATTTCAATATAGCTTTTTTTTATTTGCATTTCATGAGCCCTTGTTGTCTATTGTGAAGAAATTATTAAATTTTCTTTTAGGGCAATCCGAGATAATTTCATTTATAATATATGTCACAGCTCCGTTAGTTACAATTTTCTTGAGTTTGTTAGTTGCAAGTTATATGAAAATATTTGTTTCAAGATTTTACCGTCTTATGACAGGAGGTAGGTAATGTCTATTTATTTGCTAGATATAAGAATGATAATATGCAATTTAAATTTATGAGTATCTGGACAGGAGATATGTGATTAGGTATTATACACTACTTTTGATATCTATTTCGAAATCATTCACCATACTTTTAAGCAGGTTGTAGAGGATTGTCTGTTGGGGTGGGTTTAGTACGGATGGAAATTCTACTATAAAATCTCTGGGTTTTGCAATCCCAAGGAGGAGCGCGCTGGAACGTAAATTTTACTTAACCCACAGCGCTCCATCTCTTTCATTTTGGAGAGTAGAGCTATCCACATGGCGAAAAACGAACTGACTGATGACTTCATCGGCTTTTGCCACAATAATTTTTGTGCCTCTGATTTTATAAGTGGTTCTGTATATGATATCCCCGCTTGGAAAAATATCGGCTACTCCTTCTTCCGACAGCGTGATAGAACTGCTACAGTTCATCATGGGATCATCACCTGGTACGCAACCTTCCGGAATATACGTATAGGTACCAAGAATTTCGGGTTCATCCAGTTTTTCACAGGAAAAGAAAATTAATCCTAGCAGAGAAAGTAGTAGTAAGTTTTTCATAAAAAAAGAGTTAAGTACATCCATAAGACGAGGTTAAGTCTAAACCTGCTACAGGAGGAATAACTTTTTATAAAAATGCTAGTTTAGTGGTCTATACAAGGTCATGAAAAAAAAGTCACTTATTATAGGCTCGGGTATTGCGGGCATCGCCGCGGCTATTCGATTGGCGATGAAAGGCTATGAGGTGGACGTATTCGAGGCAAACTCGTATCCGGGTGGAAAACTGAGTGAAATCACTTTGGGAGCATACCGATTTGATGCCGGCCCATCACTTTTTACACTTCCTGAGCAAGTGGATGAATTGTTTCGGCTGGCGGGAAGAAACCCTTGTGACTTTTTTGAATACGAGAAGCTGGATGTGACCTGCCGATATTTCTGGGAGGATGGTACAAGACTGAAAGCATATTCCGATCTCAATGGATTTGCTGAGGAAGTGCAAACTAAGCTGGGTGAGTCCGCTTCAGCAATCCGGGAAGCGCTCCGACAATCGGCTTTTATCTATGACAGCTTGGCTCCGCTATTTATGAACCGCTCACTTCATAAGCTGGATACTTGGACAAATCCTCATGCGCTAAAATCTTACCTGAGAATGGGAAAGCTGGGGATTTTCTCAACCATGAATGAAGCAAACCAAAGACAGTTTTCACACCCAAAAGTGGTTCAGCTGTTTAACCGCTATGCTACTTACAATGGCTCAAATCCTTTTGAGACACCGGCCACACTCAATATTATTCCTCATCTGGAATTTAATATCGGCGCTTATTTCCCCAAAAATGGAATGCATGACATCACGCTAAGTCTCTTCAGGTTGTCAAAAGAACTTGGGGTGACCTATCATTTCGGTCAGAGAGTAGCTCAAGTCCTCACTGAAAATGGAAATGTAAAAGGGATAAAAGTAAATGGTAAAGAAATCCATGCTGACCTAGTGGTGAACAACATGGATATGGTCAATTCCTATAAGACAATACTCAAGGATCTGAAGCAGCCTGGGTTTTTGCTCAATCAGCCCAAATCAAGCTCGGCTTTGATTTTTTATTGGGGTATCAGACGGCATTTTCCGGAATTGGATCTTCACAATATTTTCTTTTCGGATAATTATGCGTTGGAATTTGAACATATTTTCAA
Source organism: Algoriphagus sp. 4150 (assembly GCF_031457395.1). Lineage (NCBI taxonomy): Bacteria > Pseudomonadati > Bacteroidota > Cytophagia > Cytophagales > Cyclobacteriaceae > Algoriphagus > Algoriphagus sp. 4150. The sequence continues at coordinate 197,154 of NZ_JAVDWS010000006.1, read as the reverse complement.
GCGGGGGACTATTTATGAAGATCCCACGATTTACCTCAACATTACCTCGACACATAAGCCTGACGATGCACCGGAAGGGTGTATGAACTGGTTTACCATGATCAATGTGCCCAATAACCAAGGGCAGGATTGGGATGATTTAATAGCAGTGGCTAAGAGGAATGTGATACATAAACTTAACCGCATTTTGAAGACTGATGTGGAATCACTGATCGAGGTGGAGGAGATCTTGGATCCCCGGACGATAGAGTTCAAAACCTCCAGTGCGCAGGGAGCGCTCTACGGCAATAGTTCGAATAACAAGTTTGCTGCTTTTCTGCGTCATGCAAACTATTCTTCCTCGATCAAAAACCTGTACTTCTGCGGCGGGTCTGTCCATCCGGGCGGCGGGATTCCACTTTGCCTGCTTTCTGCAAAGATTATGAGTGAAATGATTGAAGGGTAGTGGTCAGTTTTTTAGTGATCAGTATTCAGTCGCGGAAAGCCCAATAATCTTTGGTACAAGTCTTCTTCTCCTACGTCATTGCGAGGAGGCACAGCCAGTCCCGACTTTTGTCGGGAACGAAGCAATCTCACTTTGGTAAGCACAGAATCTTTTACAACAAGTGCAATGAGCGCTAAAACGGGATTGCTAATCTTTGGCGCAAGTCTCATGACTTGTGGCTTTTTCGCTGCAGTCTTCAGACTGCCATACATCGGGGCAGGCTGTTCCCCCGCAATGACGGAACCCAAAAGTCTTTCTAAAGGGATTGCTTCGTTCCTCGCAATGACGCCCCCGACGGATCTTGACTCTAGATTCTCTGTTCTTACATCTAGGCTCTCATGTCTTGATACCTTTCTCCAAAATTGATGACTGCGACTGATCACTGCGACTGCAAACTCTCCAAAGCTTCTTTCACCAGATCCATCTCAAAGCCCTTGTTTATCAGGTATTGGGTGACTTTGAACTTCTTTTTGTAGTCATCAGCTTCATGCGTGCTTTCCCACTTTTTCTCAGTTTGGGTCAAAAGAGTGTCGTAATATTCCTCCGGATCGATTTCTGAAAGTCCCTTTCGGATAAGTTCCTCGGGTAGTTCCCGCATTTTCAGCTCCATTCGGATGCGGTTTCTTCCCCATTTTTTCAGTCTGAATTTGCCTCTGGCAAAGGCTCTTGCATACCGCTCTTCATCCACAAATTCCTCTTCGATCAATTCAGCGACTAATTGCTCAGCGAGCTCATCTTTTATGCCTTTTTCGTAGAGTTTGCGACGAATTTCCCACGGGCAGCGATCCTGATAGGCGCAGAAGGTTGTGAGCTTTTCAAAAGCTTCCTCCCGGGACCAGGAGTTTTTTCCTGACTCATTTGGCTTATATTTTCCCCAACTGGACATTTTCCGTAATTTTAGACCAAATTATCCCTAGTTTCTTTTTTATCAAACCTTATTAAATTTTCAAAACACATTATGCGTAAGAAAATCGTAGCCGGCAACTGGAAAATGAACATGACTTTCGAAGAAGGTCAGACACTTACTTCCGAAATATTAAATATGATCAAGGACGAGCATTCTGGCGATGCTATCGCAGTGCTTAACCCTCCTTTTCCGCATATTTTCCCTGTTAAGAAACTTATAGGAGGAGCAAAAAGCGTGTTTATTGGAGCTCAGAATTGTTCTGACAAGGAAGCCGGAGCATTCACGGGAGAGGTTTCTGCCGAGATTCTTGCTTCTTTCGGCGTGCAATACGTGATCATCGGCCATAGTGAGCGCCGGGAATATTTCAAAGAAAGCAATGAAATGCTTGCCGCAAAAGTGAAGCTTGCTTTGGCCAATGGCGTGACTCCAATCTTCTGCTGTGGAGAATCTCTTGAGGTCCGAACCGCAGGAACACATGAGCCAAATGTGAAATTTCAGTTGACGGAAGGTCTTTTTGACTTAAGTCCTGAGGATTTTTCTAAGGTTGTGATTGCTTATGAGCCGATCTGGGCTATCGGAACAGGCAAAACTGCCAGTTCTGAGGAAGCTCAGGATATGCATGCTGCCTTGAGAAGACACATCGCTTCCAAGTATGGTAAAGACATCGCAGATAACACTTCAATCCTCTATGGAGGCAGCTGCAATCCAAAAAATGCACAGGAGCTTTTTGCCAAGCCGGATGTAGATGGCGGATTGATCGGTGGCGCATCACTGAAGTCTCGTGACTTCGTAGATATTATCAAATCATTCTAATAAAAAATGGATTACCTGGAGTTTAAAATCAAGTGCCTGGAGGAATTCCGGGAAATCCTTATTGCTGAATTATCCATGTTGGGCTTTGATTCCTTCCTCGAAACAGAGGAGGGAATCGATGCTTATACACTGGAATCAGATTTTGACCGTCAGGCCTTCGATGAGGTGATCGCCCAGTATCAAGAGAAGGCCGAGCTTATCTTGGAAGAAGGCGTTATGCCCAAGGTCAACTGGAACGAAGAGTGGGAGAAAAATTATGATCCCATTGTCGTGGACGAGCTGGTGTATGTCCGGGCCTCTTTTCACCCAAGCAGGCCTGAGTTTACCCATGAGATTGTGATCAATCCCAAAATGTCTTTTGGCACGGGGCATCATGCAACTACTTTCCAGATGCTTCGTCATCAGGGGGAAATCGACCACTTGGGCAAAAGAGTGTTGGATGTGGGCTCAGGGACGGGAATCCTCGCTGTGATGGCACATTTGCTCGGAGCCAGTGAGGTCAAGGCGTTTGATATTGATGACTGGTGTGTGGATAACGGCAACGAGAACTTTGACCTTAATGGATTGACTACCCGAATGGAATTGGGGACGATCCGTGAAGTGAACCCGCAGGGGGAGTTTGAAATCATCTTGGCCAATATCAATAAAAATGTCCTTTTGGATGAAATGGGTATTTATGCGGACTTGCTGAAGGCCAACGGACATTTGTTGCTTAGCGGCTTTTATACAGAAGATGTTGAAGATCTGAACAACTGTGCAAAGCCATTGGGATTAGAATTGATCTCTCAGCAGAGTAAGGATAATTGGGCTGCGCTGATTTTGCGGAAGGTTTGATAAGATATTAGACTTAAGACTCAAGACAAATAGAATTGAGAATCGGTACTTTACAACTTTAACACCTTACAACTCCAGTGACAGAATTGATTATTTACGCCGTCGTATTTGTATTATTGATAGGGCATTGTCTTTTTGCGGGGAAAATGTACCGTGCTGTTCATGAGGATACCGGACTGACACTAGCTGAGCGGAATGATTGGAAACTCAAGGCACTTATTTTTCCGGTTTATTTTTGGGGAAAATACAAGAGGGAAAAAGGCTAGCTTTTTTGCGTTGGAGTAAACTTTTAGGCTTCGATAGCCGATTATAGAACCAATACTTTTAATTTATAAATCACAATAATCTTAGTTTACTAAATTAGCTTCATGGAGTACCTCTGGAAACAAAAGCCCAAAACCTCACAATTGGCAATAGATCGCCTGAGCAAGGAGATCAATGTCAATCCAACATTGGCCAATATGCTGATTAATCGTGGGGTGGGGAGTTTTGAACAGGCAAAGAGCTACTTCCGGCCATCTTTGGTGCAGCTGCACGATCCTTTTCTGATGAAAGATATGGCTGAGGCTGTGGACAGAATCCAGGAGGCGATTGCAGGTGAAGAGAAGATTATGGTCTACGGAGACTATGATGTGGACGGCACCACTGCAGTGGCGCTGATGTACGGCTTCCTGAAGACTTTCTATCCGGATGTGGTTTTTTATATTCCTGACCGCTACAAGGAAGGCTACGGCATCTCTGAAAAGGGTGTCCGGTTTGCTGCGGAGAATAATATTAAGTTGATCATTGCACTGGATTGTGGAATTAAGGCAATCGAGAAGGTTGCTTTAGCCTCAGAGCTTGGAATAGATTTTATTATTTGTGATCACCACACGCCCGGGGATAAGCTGCCGGCTGCTGTGGCAGTATTGGATGCCAAGCGCAGTGATTGCAATTACCCTTACAAGGAACTTAGTGGTGCCGGTGTTGGCTTCAAGTTGATCCAGGCGATTGCGATGAAGCGGGGAATTGACAGTTCTCAATTGGATGCCTATTTGGATCTGGTAGCGGTAAGTATCGCGGCGGACATTGTCCCGATCACCGGTGAAAATAGAATCCTTGCTTATTATGGACTCGATAGGATAAATAATACACCCCGTCCGGGCTTGAAGGCTTTGATGCTGAGCAGCAATTTGGAAAAGGACATTGGGATCTCTGACGTGGTATTCAAAATTGGCCCGAGAATCAATGCTTCGGGAAGACTGGAACATGCCAAAGCATCCGTGGAGTTACTTATTTCTTCGGATTTGGAAGGTGCGATGGAGCGGGCCAAAGTGGTGGACGAAGTCAATGCCACCCGGAGGAATTTTGATGAGAACATCACCAAGGAAGCCTTTGAGATGATTGCTTCGCGAGAAGAACTGACCATGTGGAATTCCACGGTGCTTTTTAAAGAGGATTGGCACAAAGGTGTGATCGGGATCGTAGCCAGCCGCTGTATTGAGAAGTATTATAGGCCTACGATCATTTTGACGGAGTCAAATGGAAAAGCCACCGGAAGTGCGAGATCTGTAGTGGATTTTAATATTTATGAAGCCATAGAGGAATGTTCAGATCTGCTTGATCAGTTTGGAGGGCATATGTATGCGGCCGGATTGACACTTTCTGTGGAGAATGTTCCTGCTTTTCAGGAGAAATTTGAAGCGGTGGTAAAGAGTAGAATTGAAGAGGTTCACCGCAAGCCGGTGATAGAAGTGGATGATGAATTGCTATTAGATCAGATAAATTACAAGTTTTATAATATCTTGAAGCAAATGGCGCCCTTTGGCCCCGGAAATACTGAACCGATTTTCCGTATAGCCAATGTGTATGCCGAGGATGTGACCGTGCTTAAAGACAAGCATTTGAGATTTAAGATTGTCCAAGACGGCCAGGTGACTACACCTGTGTGTCTGGGATTTGGGATGGCAGATCGGGCAAAGGATCCTGATTTGACCACAGTGAATATGCTTCGTGGAAAAATGCGATTTGATATAGTCGCTGAAATGAGAGAAAATGTGTTTCGCGACAAGAGCAGTTTGCAACTCTACGTGAAAGACATCAAATTTGACTGATATGATTCTTCGTGCCGAACATTTAGTAAAAATCTATAAAGGTCGCCGGGTGGTGAATGACATCTCTGTGGAGGTAAGCCAAGGCGAGATTGTTGGACTCTTAGGACCGAATGGCGCCGGAAAAACCACTTCCTTTTATATGATAGTTGGATTGATCCAGCCAAATGAAGGAAAAATTTTTCTGGAAAATGAAAATATCACCAAGCTTCCCATGTACCGAAGAGCAAAGCTGGGAATCGGATATTTGGCGCAGGAAGCTTCAGTATTCAGAAAGCTTTCGGTAGAGGAAAACATCATGGCTGTACTGGAAATGACCAAAATGCCCAAGCAGGAGCGCAAAGAAAAAGTAGAGAGCTTACTCGAAGAATTCAGCTTGACCCACGTGCGCAAAAACTTGGGTATGGTACTTTCAGGAGGCGAGCGGAGGAGAACTGAAATTGCCCGGGCGCTGGCGGTTGATCCCAAGTTCGTGTTGTTGGATGAGCCTTTTGCAGGTGTTGATCCAATAGCGGTGGAGGAGATCCAGACCATAGTAGCAAAGCTCAAAACAAAAAATATCGGCATTCTGATCACTGATCACAATGTGAACGAAACACTTTCTATCACTGATAGGGCGTATTTAATGTTCGAAGGGAAGCTGCTGAAAGCCGGAACCGCAGAGGAGCTCGCTGCTGATGAACAAGTACGAAAAGTGTATTTGGGAAGTAATTTTGAGTTGAAACGTAAAGTTTTTAACTAATGGAGGTTCTTAATTCCTTTATGACCTGGATCTTTAAGAGCCGTCTGGGACTAATCGACAATTTCAAAAATAACCCAATTGCCGTTCAAGAGACTATTTTCAAAGAACTAATTGAAGCAGGTAAGAAAACTGACTTTGGGATTGAGCATGGCTTTGGGAAGATTCAAAACTATGCTGATTTTGCCGGCAGAGTTCCCATAAGAAATTATGATAAGTACAAGCCGTACATCGACAAGGCGATGGCAGGAAGTGGGAATGTTATCTGGAATACAGATATAGAATGGTTTGCAAAATCATCAGGAACTACCTCAAGTCGTAGTAAATACATCCCTGTGACACATGAGAGTTTAGAAGAATGTCATTACAAGGGCGGCAAGGATATGGTCGCGCTTTACATGTCCAATTATCCTGATTCTAGGCTCTTTGCAGGCAAAACACTCACGATAGGAGGTACGTTGGAAAATAATCCGCTCAACCCGCAAGGAACTGCCCGAGCTGGAGATATCTCGGCAGTGATCATGGAAAACTTGCCATTCTGGGCCTATTTCGTTCGCACCCCATCGAAAGAGACCGCCCTGATGGGAGAATGGGAAGCCAAGATCGAAAAAATGGCCAGGGAGACCATGGACGAAGATGTGACCTGCATGGCCGGAGTACCTACTTGGACTATTGTTCTTTTGCAAAAAGTCTTAGAATTGAAGGGAGCCAAGAATATTCTGGAAGTATGGCCTAATCTGGAGATTTTTTTCCATGGAGCAGTTGCTTTTGGACCCTACAGAAGTCTTTTCAAAGAACTTATTCCTTCGGACAAAATGCGGTATATGGAGACATACAATGCTTCTGAAGGATTCTTTGGAATACAGGATCAGAAAGATTCCGATGAGTTGTTGCTCCTGTTGGATTACGGGATTTTCTATGAATTTATTTCCATGGAAGAGTGGGAAAATGAAAATCCGGAAGTGATCCCCTTGTCTGAAGTGGAGGTGGGTAAAAATTATGCCTTGGTGATCAGTACTAACGGAGGGCTATGGCGATATAAAATCGGTGATACGGTTAAGTTCTCTTCTACCTCACCCTACAGATTCAGGATAACGGGCCGTACAAGACATTTTTTAAATGCATTTGGAGAAGAGGTGATCGTGGAAAATGCCGAGAGAGCAATTCAATTTGCTGCTGAGCGCACCCATGCAATGATCTCTAATTTCACTGCTGCTCCCGTATATTTTGACAGTTCCGGATCAAAGGGAGCCCATGAATGGATCATAGAGTTCCAAAGAGCCCCGTCAGATCCAAAGGAATTTGACCGGCTTTTGGATGAACATCTGAGAGAAATTAATTCGGATTACGATGCCAAGCGGCATAAGGGATTGGCTTTGGTAGAACCAATAATTCATCACGCACCCAATGGACTTTTCGAAAAGTGGATGCGTAATAGAGGTAAGCTGGGAGGACAGCATAAGGTGCCTAGACTTTCCAATTCCAGAGAGTATCTGGATGAGATACTGGGGATGGTTGAGAATTCTGAAGCTGGAGTATAGAATTCAAACTGCCCACGCCATGGAAAAACAAAGCCCTGCGATTGTGGTATCGCAGGGCTTTGTTTTACTTCAGACTTTATACTTATGATTTCTGCCTTTATACTTCCAGCCCTTTATCCCGCATCTTTTTAAACTCATCAAACCTTCTGTAAATCGCTACTGTGAATCCCGCGAGCATAATGATTGTTCCGATCCACAGGATGTTGATATAAGGCTTCACGATTGCTTTCATCACCACATAGTCTTTTTGGTATTGGTTTACCTTAAAGACAAACTTGTTCTGTTCGGGTAAGATATTTTCCAGCGTTATTTTTATGCCCAATTCAGTATCGATCACAGGTAGTTTGCCGACCTGATTATTTCGGATGATGAAGGTAGGCTGAAGCAATTTTTCCACATCGTAATCCAGGACCCGAAGATTTGCACGTACTGCCACATCACCTTCTTGAAGCACGTAGCCATCAAGTTCGTTCAGCACATCCGCACCGTCAAAATAGGTGACATAGTCTGCTGCGTGGAATTGCTCACCCGGTGCTACTTCGTAGATTTCATCTTCTTTCCAATCAGGATCCTCAGGATCATTCATGGCTGCTACGTAGGTGTAGAGATCCTTGTCGATGAAAATCCTGGAAGCAGGCGATGAAATCAATCCCCCCATGCCTTCATTGAATTGAGACATCGGGCTTAGTGAGAATTTCAACACTTCATTTTGGTAATATTCGATCTGGAAGTAATCGTTCTCTTCCAGTACTATGTCTACTTTGTCTCCCTTTTGGAAGTGATCCTTATAGTCTTCCAATGCAATGGCTTCATTTACTTTTTCTGTAGGTTTCAGAATCTTGGAAGGAACATATTCGGAAATGCCTTTGACCTTTTTCTGACGGCCCCGGTAGATCACGGTGTAATCTTTCATCTGAGTCGGCTTATTGATCCAAAGCAGCACATGCTCTTTGTTCAGCTCATCTTCCCAGCTGTTTTTGTAAGTGAGCCCGGACATATTGATAGAAATAGTATCAGAGTATCCGGAGCTGAACATGATTCCGATCAGGATCATACCCAGACCGATATGTGCCAAAGAACCGCCTGCCAGTTTGAAGGAAGATTTCTTCAGGATTTTAGACAAAATCACCGAATTGGCAGTGATCGTGAATGTGCCTGCCAGGATCACAATGATGTATTGCCAAACAAAGACTTTTGCTAAAACTATAATCGCAGCAGATAATAAAACCGAAATAATATAAGGGGTCAAGAGCGCATCTTTAAGAGCCTTCTTGTCCATTTTTTGCCACCAGAAAAATTGCCCGACAGCGGTAAGCATAGCCAAAGCTACTGCAAACCAAAGTTGGAATTTGGTGTAAAATCCAACTTGATCTGCCGGAGGAGCCATGTTGGAGATCCCTCCAAAGCTTTCCACCAGTGAATTCCAGGCAGGGATAGAAGTAGGTAGGATCACCTGAAAAGCCATCAAAGCCAATGTAGTGGCACCAATGAACACCCAGAACTCTCGGGAATAAACCGAAGCTTCTTTCGTTGAAGTCGGAATGTGTTTCCATTCTTTCACGCAGAGCACCACGGCAATCACAAGGAAGAAAAGCATGTAGATCAGCAGCTGGCCTGATAGACCCAGATCTGTGAATGAGTGCACTGACGCATCTCCCAATACACCTGATCTTACCAAGAAGGTAGCATAGAGCACCAGAATAAAGGTCATAATAACCAATACAATGGAAGTCTTCAGTGCTGTGGCACTTTTCTTATAAGTGATCATGGTGTGTATGGACGCGACTAAGATCAGCCACGGGACATACACGGCATTTTCCACCGGATCCCAGTTCCAATAGCCTCCAAAGTTCAGAGTAACATATGCCCAATACGCACCCATGATAATTCCCATCCCCAGAATCATGGCTGAGAAAATAGCCCAAGGCAAAGCCGGACGAATCCATTCTGAGTATTTTTTGGTGACCAATCCACCCATCAAGAAAGCAAAGGGAACCAGGGTAGAGGCATATCCCAAGAACAGAGTAGGCGGGTGAATTACCATCCATATGTTTTGCAGAAGGGGATTCAGTCCCGTGCCATCTTCCGGTACAAAATCAGGATTCATCTTGAAAATCGGTGCCTGCGTGGCATCTCTCAATAGAATAAATGGAGAACTGCCGATTTTCAAATCGCCGATTACCACGCCCAAAATCATAGAAACCAAGAAGGCCTGAACCAGTGCAAAAACCACCATCACCGGAGCCTCCCAGAACTTATTGGTGAAAATCAGGATGGTTCCCAGTGCTACATTCCAGAAGATCCAAAGGATAAACGCACCCTCCTGACCTTCCCAGAAGCTGGATACCATGTAGTGAACAGGAAGTGCCTTGGAGCTGTGGGAATAGGCGTAAAAGTACTCGAAACGGTGATTATAGATGATTTCAAAAAGTGAAATGGCAATCATCACGGCGGAAATGCCGTGAATGGCGAAGCTGATTCTACTGAATCTCTTCCAGCTGGCTTTTTCCAGCTCGTTTGCCCGATAATATTGGATGTAAGCGTATGCGGTGGTCAGAGCACTGACGAAGGCCACTATGGTCATGAAGTGGCCAAGATTACCGATAAAGGTATTGATCATGGATTTTTTATTCTAACTGCCTCGACTCACATTCCTGCTGACTGCACTTCAGTTTCTTGGTATTTTGAAGGACATTTCATCAGGATTTTATCGGCAATAAATATTTCATCATTCTTGTAAGAACCGATTACCACCACAGATTCTGAGCGGGTGAAATCTGCAGGTACCGGCTCATTGTAAAAAACTTCCTGCTCCACGCCTTCATTGTCCACAAGCATAAATGTAAAGGAAACCTTGTCCTCCCGCACGTTTAAGCCGGTCACCTCGCCACTCGCATCCTTTTTCAGCTGGCCTACTACGTGGATTGCTTTGTCCTCACCCTTATGCTTCATTTCTTTGGCAGTGGTAAAACTTTCGTAGCTACTCGCGTCTCCGATAGAAGTCATAATGATTACTATTGCTATCGCAATAATTCCTAATCCTAAAAGATGTCCTTTTTTCATTTGTATGAAGTTTAGGAGTGAAGATTTTTTTCAAGTTTGCTGATCTTACGATCGGTGCTGACCAGATACACAGTGATGCCTGCGAATATGAGCACGATTACTCCTACCAAGACATAAATTTTGCCGTTTGATCTCATGGTGTCCGCCATCTCCACTGAGCTATTTGTATAGTCAGCATCAGTGACAGCGATTTTCTCCTGAGCCAAAGCGGACAGGCTGAAAACCAAAAGAGCTATTGTAAGTAATTTTTTCATTAATCAGGAATTAATCATTCGGTCTTCAATTGTCCTCTCCACCCTACGCATTCTGACGCGTACGGTTGCGATCCAGCTACCTAAAAGTGTCCATCCAATAATTGCCGGATAGAACACTGCCCTCAGTTTGGAATCCAAGTCGTAGGCATTAAAGCCCGGATTTCCGCCATTTCCCGGGTGTAAACTGTCTGTTAATCTTGGTAATACAAAGATAAGAGGGATAAAGGCAGCAAATGCGAAAATATTGTAGATCGCTCCGATTCTTGCTCTTTGCTGGGAATCAGTAAGTGAGTTTCGTAGAATTAAATAAGCAAAATACATCAAGATCCCGATGGCTGCAGCATTTTGCTTGGGATCACCACTCCAGTAATCCCCCCAAGTAAACTTAGCCCAGAGCATGCCGGTGACAATACCCAAAACACCGAATAGTATAGCAGAGTTGGTAAACTCGATTGCCATATCATCATTTCTGATGTCGTTGGTTCGAAGGTACTTTATACTGTAGTACACAGCTGTTACCAGCATTAGAATCATTCCAAACCACATGGTCACGTGAAAGTGAAGGGCACGGATGGTTTCGTTGAGGATCGGAAGGCGTGGCGCTTCCATCAGCAAGCCTGCGATTAGCGTGTACAGCAGCAGGGCAATTGCAAGAATTTTCCACCAGGATTGGCGCATAGGGTAGTTTTGCTAATTCAAGCGCAAAAATAAGGCATAAGTTCCTGAAAACGCTGCTTTTTGTAAGTTCTTTTAACCACAGAGGTCACGGAGATTTAGCACGGAGTTCACAGAGTAAGGGATATTTGAATTTATTATGTGATTGCGATATAAATCCATTTCAGGTTAACGTCTTCATCTGTTCCAGAGCTTTTTTTGAGAAGAACGCACAGCCATATCAATAAAAATTAACTGATGTAAAATATTGTTCTTAAAACGCCTCTCCAAATTGTAGCAATTTACAGATAGCCAACGTCTTGATCGAAATAGATAGCTATGAAAATATCCTTTATCAAACCCTGCAATTATCCAAAAACTGCTGCGAGTATATGTCTTCTTTCCGCAGTTATCTTCTGTTTTAGCTGTATTTCCGGTGAGGATAATTCCCCTTCGGGAAAAGTAGAAGCAAATTTGAGGGAGTTGTCTCTAGATGAAAACAGACTCTCTGAATCAAATACCCGGTTTGCGACAAACCTTTTTCAACAACTAGCCTCCAATGGTGATTCGAAAAATATATTCTTCAGCCCATATTCGGTTCATCAGGCATTGGCTATGGCGATGAATGGCAATGATGGAGAGGTTTTAGAAGAATTTATCCAAGTTTTGCAAATGGAGGGCATGAACTTGGAAGAAGCAAATCAGGCGGTCAAGGACCTTACTTCATTCTTACTTGACGTAGATCCTAAAGTAAAATTGAGTATAGCCAATGGTATTTGGTATAAAGAGGACTATCAGGTAAGAATCCCTTTCAAGGATGCTGCCCGGCAATATTTCAATGCTGAAATAGCTCCGTTTAATGTGTACGACCCAAATTCTGTGGATATCATTAATCACTGGATAGAAAAACAGACCAATAACCTCATCAAAGATATGCTGGACTTTATTCCGGAAGATGCTGTGATGTATTTGGTCAATGCAATTTACTTCAAAGGTGACTGGACCTATAATTTCCCAAAAGAAAATACCCGCAAAGAAAAATTCACGCTCCGCAATGGTCAAGAAATCATGACAGATATGATGAATTTGGGTGAGCCGGCGGGATTCAAAGCTTATGGTACAGCAGACTATACTTATTTGGAAATACCCTACAGTTCAGAACAATATTCGATGGGGGTTCTGGTCAATGAAAGCGGTAATCTTTCACAACTATACCCTCACTTTACCTTGGAGAATTTGGATGAATGGAGAAGTAATTCCAGAGATGTGAATTTGATTTTGAAAATGCCAAAATTTAAGATTGAATATAGAATTGACAACCTCGCAGATGACTTACAAGCCATGGGCTTGGTCAGACCATTTATTTTTCATCAAGACAACTTCACTCAATTATTCTCCAACCCAACTAATTATTTGAAAATCAGTAGGGTAATCCACCAAGCGCTTATAGAAGTAGATGAAAAGGGTACAGAAGCTGCCGCGGCAACTATTGTTGAAGTGGTTGAAAAAACCAGTTTGCCTCCCAATTCGACGCCAACAATCTTCACCTTGGACAGACCTTTTATCTTCTTTATCCAAGAGAAACACAGTGGAGCTATATTGTTTATGGGAAAATTGGAGAATCCTCTGGAAAGTTAAGCAATTACACAATGATCGGAACCTCGATCCTTTTGCGACTCATTTGGGATTGAGGTCTGTTTTCTGATTTATCACTGAGTGGAAATCAATCTATACTTTCATTGGAATTGGCTTTGGGTGTCATGTTCAGAATCTTTAATTTTCAATTTCGAATTCCGAATGATGAATTTCGAACCCGCCTCCCGGAGGGCAGGTAATGAAGACTACGATCTCCACAAATAAGGAAACAGAATATATCCGGTCACGGAGACAATTGCATTGATTGCCAGAAGTGTCAATAGCTTATCCACGCTTACACTCCAATCCAGCCCGTCTAAGGCGTTTTTGGAAATTCGAATCGCCATCAATAGTATCGGGATGATGACAGGGAAGCTTAAAATCGCCATCAGGGTGGCATTATTTCCTGCTTTGGAAGCGATGCCGCTGACCATGGTCAAGCTGGCAGAAAAACCCATGGCTCCGAGAACCAGATTGAGTAGGAACAAGCCTTGGTCTTGGACAGGATTGCCAAGAATCACAGAAAAGACCACATAGCCCAATAGTGCTAAAATCAGCGTAAGACCGGTATTATAAATGATTTTTGACAATATAATTGCCTCGGGAGAAGCAATCATGTAATAATAAAGTTGGCGGCCCTGATGCTCTTGGACAAAGCTTTTGGCCACAGCATTCACAGCAGAGAAAAGAATAATAATCCAGTACAATGCATTCCAAGTGGGAGGGGAAATATTACCCTGCTTTGCTCCTACACTCAAATAGGTGATAAAAACGGCAGAAACCACATAAAGCAAAATCCCATTCAGCGCGAATTTCTGTCGCCATTCCAGCGTAATTTCTTTGCTAATGAGAACAGAGATTTCTTTCCACATGCCCAAAGATAATAGGATTGTAAAAACTTGTCCGCCGTGGTGGATTGGGAGATTGAAAAATCCAGGTAATCACGAAAACTGATGCGTGGTCACCCTGAGCGGAGTCGAAGGGTCCTCGACTTCGCTCGGACTGACACCAATTATAAGGAATTCAAGCATTCATCATTAGAAAAGTTGAATGGTGTCTAGGTGGGAAAGTTGTAAAGTCTGGAAACTATTTTTAAGTACATGGTTAATTTGGGATAAAATCTGAAATCGTAAATCCAACATCCGAAATCGAAACTGCCAAAATGGCACCTAAACTGCTTTGGAACAACAGTTGCAATTCTGAGCCCGACAAACCACGTGTTTAACTAAACTAATTTATAGCCATGCAGGAAAAAGGCACGATCTCGATCCATACCGAGAACATTTTCCCGATTATCAAGAAGTTTCTCTATTCTGATAACGAGATTTTTCTAAGAGAACTTGTTTCCAACGCTGTCGATGCGACTCAAAAAATCAAGCGTTTAGCGACATTAGGTCAGTACACAGGCGAATTGGGTGACACCACTGTCGAAGTGAGTTTCGACGAGAAAAAGAAAACCATCACCATCTCTGATCGAGGACTTGGCATGACTGCTGAGGAGATCAAAAAGTACATCAATCAGGTTGCTTTCTCAGGAGCTGAAGAGTTTGTGGAGAAATTCAAGGATGCCAAAGATGCCAATGAGATCATCGGTAAGTTTGGTTTGGGTTTCTACTCAGCATTTATGGTTGCCGATACGGTGGAGATCAATACACTTTCTTACCAAGAGGGTGCTGAGTCAGCCAAATGGACTTGTGACGGTTCTACTTCTTTTGAAATTTCCAAAGGAACACGAACAGAGCGTGGAACCGATATTATTCTATATATCAACAAGGATTCTGAAGAATTCTTGGACAAATGGAAGCTTCAGGGAATTCTTGACAAATACGCAAAATTCCTTCCTGTCCCAATCAAATTTGGCACTAAAACCGAATCTGTAGAAGATGGAGTGGATGACAAAGGCGAGAAGAAATGGAAGTCTGTGGAAGTGGATAACTTCATTAATACTACCGCTCCTATTTGGACGAAATCTCCAAGCGATCTAACTGATGAGGATTACCTGAAATTCTACAAGGAGCTCTATCCTATGTCCGAGGATCCGCTTTTCTGGATTCATCTGAATGTGGATTATCCATTCAACTTGACGGGGGTTTTGTATTTCCCGAAAGTGAAAAACGAATTCGAACTTCAACGCAACAAAATCAAACTATTCAGCCGTCAGGTATTTATTACCGACGAGGTGAAAGATATTGTTCCTGAGTTCTTGATGCTGCTTCATGGGGTGATTGACTCTCCGGACATTCCTCTGAACGTATCCAGAAGCTTCTTACAGGCAGATGGTAATGTGAAGAAAATCAATTCTTACATCACCAAGAAAGTGGCGGATAAGCTAGCGGATCTTTATAAAAAAGACAGAAAAGCTTACGAAGATAAGTGGGATGATATCGGACTTTTCGTGAAATACGGAATGATCTCTGAGGAGAAATTCTATGAAAAAGGAAAAGACTTTGCTTTGCTGAAAAACACCAAAGGAGAGTTCTTCACCATCGAAGAATATCAGTCTAAAGTGAAGTCTAATCAAACCGATAAGAATGAGCAGACGGTCATCTTGTATGCAACAGATTTGGATAAGCAAGATAGTTTTATCCAGTCTGCCAATAAGAAAGATTACGATGTGTTGGTGATGGATTCGCCGATTGACAGCCATTTTATCCAAAATTTGGAATCCAAACTGGAAAAAACTCAACTGAAGCGGGTAGATGCTGATGTAGCTGAGAAGCTGATCCAAAAGGATGAGTCTTATGCCAACTTGCTGACAGAAGATCAGAGTAAGGAAGTGAAGGAAATCTTCGACAAGGCGATCAACAACAAGACTTACACAGTAGAAGTTGAAGGTTTGAGCCCAGAGGAACTTCCGGTGACGATCACCATGGAGGAATTCATGCGTAGAATGAAGGAAATGGCAGCTACCGGTGGCGGAGGAATGGGCTTCTACGGCTCACTTCCCGATGCATATAAAGTAGCGATCAACGGAAATCACCCGGTAGTGGATAAAGTCTTGAAAGCAGAAACCGAAGAAGAAAAGACCAAACTTGCCAAGCAGGCATTTGATCTTGCGCTTCTTTCCCAAGGCTTGCTAACAGGCAAGGATTTGACTGCCTTTGTAAAGAGAAGTGTGGAATTGCTGTAAATAGCACTCATTCATTGCAAATATTAAAATGGGTATGGTAACATGCCCATTTTTTTTGCCAAATCCATTAAAGCCTAGTACCCTACTAGGGTATTCGCGTAAAAAGCTTATTTTTGTTCATGCTTTCTAAAAAGACCAAATATGCCTTACATGCCCTTACTTACTTGGGCAGGCATAAAGACGAGAAGACGGTACTAATCCAGGAGATCGCCGAAGAGCATGGGATTTCACATAAATTTTTGGAAAATATCTTATTGGAGCTGAAAAAAGCCGGAATGCTGGGGAGCAAAAAGGGAAAAGGTGGAGGATACTACCTAATCAAGGAACCTAAAGATATTCCCCTTTCCAGAGTAATAAGACTGTTGGATGGGCCGATAGCCTTACTTCCATGTGTGAGTTTGAATTACTATGAACCCTGCGAGGAATGCAAAAATGAGGCTGTCTGCGGGATAAATAGAGTGATGATCCAAGTGAGAGATGAGACACTTAAGATACTGGAAAACAAAACCTTAGAAGATATTTTAAAGGAAGAATAAAATTTTTTCGCCATAAACCCTATATATTTTATAGGGTTTATATACTTTTGTGCTTTACTCTCGTAATAACCTAGTATGATTTTAGACCAACCTCTCAAAAAGCTCTTTGCCGGCAAGCCGGGGAAAGATAGCAATGCCAAAAGCTTGCTTAAGTCGATCTCATGGAGAATAGTCGGCACGATAGATACGGTCATTATCTCGTACTTCGTTACCGGGCATTTTGTGATGGCGATTTCAATTGGTTCGGTGGAAGTCTTCTCGAAAATCATCCTCTATTACATCCACGAGCGTGCATGGGAAAGTGTATCAAAAGTAGAATCCAATGACACAGATAAAGAATTTGCATGAGTTAGAGACTCAGTTGGAGCAACTGAGTGCACAAGAAGGGCTGGCGTTGATTGCGGATTTATTTCCGGGGAAAGTCACTTTCTCCACTTCCCTTGGGCAGGAGGATCAGGTGATCACACAGCTGATTGCCGCAGGGAATACGCCTGTCAAGATCTTTTCTTTGGACACGGGACGTCTTTTTCCTGAGACGTTGGATCTGCTCTCCAGAACAGAAGCCAAATACAAGCAACGTATCAAGGTATATTATCCTACTACCGATTCTGTAGAAAAGCTGGTTTCCGACATTGGAATCAACGGATTTTATGAATCGGTGGAAAATAGAAAATCCTGCTGCTTTGTACGCAAAGTGGAGCCCCTTAAAAGAGCGTTGGCAGGAAATGAGGTATGGATCACCGGTCTTCGTGCTGAGCAGTCTGCCAATCGTAGCGACATGAAACGCATAGAGTGGGACGAAGCCAATCAGATCATAAAGTATAATCCTTTGCTGGACTGGACCTTTGAGCAGATGATCGCATACATTGATGAGAAGAATATTCCGTATAACCCGCTTCATGACAAAGGTTTTGTGAGCATTGGTTGCGCCCCTTGTACAAGAGCCATCATGCAGGGAGAAGATGCCCGCGCAGGCCGCTGGTGGTGGGAAGATTCCAAAAAAGAGTGTGGATTGCATGCTAAATAAGACGGGAGACCGAAGACGGAAGTCTTTCTCGTCGCTGTTCACCATTCATCATTTGATAGTAAAAAAGAATCAAGACCATAGATAATTAGACTCAAGACATTAGAACTTCAACATTTATTATTCAGCATTTTGCATTCGACATTAAAAAATTAATTAAGAATGATGAACATCGAATAATGAAGTCCATTCGAAGACATATAATAGCTAAAGAAATGAACAACCTATTAATACCTAATCCAAAAGAAGCAGAATCGATACACATCATTCGCGAAGTGGCGGCGCAGTTTGAGCGTCCGGTTTTGCTTTTTTCCGGTGGAAAAGACTCCATTACGCTGGTAAGACTGGCTCAGAAGGCTTTTTACCCGGCGAGAATTCCTTTTCCATTGCTACATGTGGATACGGGACATAATTTCCCTGAGACCATAGAATTCAGGGATAGACTTGTAGAAGAGCTTGGATTGGAGCTGATCGTACGCAATGTGCAGGATTCTATTGATCAGGGTAAAGTTCGTGAAGAGCGTGGAAGATATTCCAGCAGAAACTCACTTCAGACGACCACCCTTCTCGATGCGATCGAAGAATTCAAGTTTGATGCTTGTATCGGTGGAGCCAGAAGAGACGAGGAAAAGGCAAGGGCGAAGGAAAGAGTTTTCTCGGTACGGGATGACTTTGGCCAATGGGATGAGAAAAACCAGCGTCCGGAGCTCTTTGATATGCTTAATGGGAAAATCCATGTAGGACAGAATGTACGCTGTTTTCCTATTTCCAACTGGACAGAACTGGATGTGTGGGAATATATCAAAACTGAAAATATTGAGATTCCTTCCATCTACTTTGCGCATGAGCGTGAGGTGTTCTTTCGGGATGGAATGATCTGGACTGCCAATGAGCATGTGTTCAGAGAGGAGCATGAAGAAGTGATGGTGAAAATGGTCCGATTCAGAACTGTGGGTGATATGACCTGTACCGCGGCAGTGCTTTCGGAGGCAGTTTCTCTGGACGATGTAGTCGGGGAAATCAGAGACTCTACCATTTCCGAGCGTGGAGCCAGAATCGATGATAAACGATCTGAAGCTGCAATGGAGACGAGAAAGAAAGTGGGATACTTCTAGAAGTGGGAACGTCATTGCGAGGAGGAGGTACGACGACAAAGCCTGCCTACCGCAGGCAGGCAATCTCAAACCACTAGACTGCTTCTCTCGCCTGTGGCGGATCGCAGTGACGATAAGCAGAAGTCAAGTCTCGTTATGCTGCTTCTCCAGAAGCAGCATAAGTCAAAATGCTCAGTATCAGAATTAAGCCTAGTCCAGCTTCTGGAGAAGCAGGACAACTGAAAACTAGAAACAACATGTCTGAAAACAGAAAATTGATAAAAATCGCCACTGCAGGCTCTGTCGATGATGGCAAAAGCACGCTGATCGGACGATTACTATACGATACCAAATCCCTGACAACGGATAAAATCGAAGCGATCGAGCGTAGTTCCAAGCAACGCGGATACGATTACCTTGATTTCTCCCTGGCTACTGACGGCTTGGTGGCTGAGCGTGAGCAAGGCATCACGATTGATGTCGCTCATATTTACTTCAATACCGACAAGACCAATTTTATCGTAGCCGACACTCCGGGTCATGTGGAGTACACCCGAAACATGGTGACAGGAGCTTCTACCTCACAGGTAGCGATTATCCTGATCGATGCAAGAAAAGGCGTGATCGAGCAGACTTATCGCCACTTCTTTATATCCAATTTGTTGCGAATCAGCCATGTGGTAGTGGCGATCAACAAGATGGATTTGGTGGATTATGATGAGGAAGTGTATTTGAAGATCAAAGCGGATTTTGATGCGTTGGTAGCAAAATCAGATTTTGCCGAAGAGCAGATCACCTTTATCCCGGTTTCTGCCCTGAAAGGGGAAAACATAGCCAGAAAATCAGAAGAGATGCCTTGGTATGTGGGCAACACACTTTTAGATCACTTGGAAGTGCTGGAACCATCTGATCTTCAGGAGAGTTCTGTTGTCAGATTCCCTGTACAATATGTCATTCGTCCCAAAACGGAAGCTTGGCATGACTTCAGAGGTTTCTCCGGAATGCTCTATGGTGGCAACCTGAAAGTAGGCGATGAGGTGACACTATTGCCTTCACTTAATACTTCGACGATCAAAAGCATTCACTATTTCGATCAGGAAGTCCAAGAAGCTGCGCCCGGAAGTTCCATTGCGATCACCTTAGCTACAGAAGTGGATTTGAGCCGTGGAGATATGCTGGTGAAAAGTGGAGAATTGCCTACAAGCGACAAACGACTGACTGCCACTGTTTGCCAAGTGAACAATAAGCCACTCAGAGTTGGCGGTAAATATATACTTCAGCATGGTGTAAACCGTGTGATGGCAAAAGTGGATCAAATTGAATCCAGAATCCATACGGATTTCACAGGAACTGAAGAAGCGGCACAATTGAAGCTGAATGATATCGGAAGAGTTCATTTCCGCTTGAGCAAACCTATCCATTTTGATTCCTATCAGTCTAATAAATCAAATGGAAGCTTTATCCTTATTGATGAAGCTGAGTACGATACAGTTTCGGTTGGATTTATAGAATAATTGTGAGTTACGAATAACGATTTACGTCATTCGATAGGTTATTGAAATTCTTTTGATTTCCGACCTTAACTCATCTCTATACCAACCCTTACCATTAAACCTATTACAGCTATGCAGAGCTTTAGAACCGAACTCGAAAACAATATAGTAGAACAGGATATCATCGATTTAGAAAAGAAAATTGCGCTTTTCAACGGTGGTAATATAGATGAGGAAAAATTTCGTAGCCTCCGTCTGGCTCGTGGCATATATGGCCAGCGTCAGCCGGGTGTTCAGATGATCCGTATCAAATTGCCTTATGGCCGTGTCTCTTCGGATCAGCTTCGCAGGATTTGCAAGGTGTCCGATGAATACTCTACGGGTAGATTGCACATCACTACGCGCCAGGATATACAGATTCACTATGTGAGTTTGGACCGTACCCCTGAGTTGTGGGCGGAACTGGAGCGGGATGATGTAACTATTCGAGAAGCTTGCGGAAATACGGTAAGAAACGTGACAGCCTCTGAGACTGCAGGCATCGATGCGAATGAGCCGTTTGATGTAACTCCATACGCTGATGCTGTTTTCAAATACTTTTTAAGAAACCCCATCTCTCAGGAAATGGGTCGGAAGTTCAAGATTTCTTTCTCCTCTTCTGATGAAGATACAGGATTGAGCTATTTGCATGATTTGGGTTTTATCCCAAAACTGAAAGTGATAGACGGCAAGGAAATTCGTGGATTCAAAGTAATGCTTGGTGGAGGTCTGGGATCCCAGCCACGTCATGCGGATGTGTTTTCTGAGTTTGTAGAATCAGACCAGATTATTCCTTTTGCGGAAGCTGTGATCCGAATCTTTGACCGCCATGGAGAGCGTGCGAAGCGTATGAAAGCCAGAATGAAGTTCTTGATCAAGGATATTGGACTGGAAGCATTCTTGGGATTGGTGGAAAATGAGAAAAAAGCACTTCCATTTAAGTCATATCCTATAGATTTTGAAGCCTATGAAGCTACTCAAAAACTACCTGCTGCTCCGGTCGCAACAGTAGAGGAGGAGCTTGGATTGGAATTTGAGAATTTCAAGCTCACCAATATTTTGCCGCAAAAGCAAAAAGGATTTGTATCTGTGGGAGTTAGGGTTCCGCTAGGTGATTTCTACACTGATCAGGCACGAAAATTGGCTGACTTGGTGGAGAAATATGCAAGTGCGGAAGTTAGATTTACCCTTCGTCAAAACTTCCTGATCCGTGATGTTCGCGAAGATTTGGTTCCTTATTTCTATAAAGAACTGAAGGAAATTGGGCTTGCTGCGGCGGGCTACAATACACTGGGTGATATCACTGCATGTCCGGGAACAGACACCTGTAATCTGGGTATTGCCAGTTCTACAGGGATTGCGGCGGAGTTGGAAAAAGTAATTCTTGCTGAATATCCTCAATATTTGAAAAATCAGAATCTGGTAATCAAGATCTCCGGCTGTATGAACGCCTGTGGGCAGCATAATATGGCACATATTGGTTTCCAGGGAATGTCCATGAAAGCCGGGAAAGTTGTAGTTCCTGCACTCCAAGTACTTCTTGGTGGTGGTAATATGGGAGATGGAAATGGGCGGTTTGCAGATAAAGTCACTAAAATCCCAAGTAAAAGAGGTCCTCAGGCGCTGAGAATCTTATTGAATGACTTTGAAGCAAATGCAAATGGTCTTGATTTCCTGAGCTATTATGACGAAAAGGGGCAAATCTATTTCTATGAATTGTTGAAGGAGTTAGGAGATGCTTCTACAGTGACTCCTGCCGATTATGTGGATTGGGGTAATACAGAAGAATATAAAATTGCAGTGGGCGTGGGAGAATGCGCCGGTGTAGTACTTGATTTGGTGGCTACCTTGCTTTTGGAAGCCAAAGAGAAAATCGATATCGCCCAAAAGTGTCTGGAAGAAAAACGCTGGTCAGATAGCATCTATCACCACTATGCAGGCTTGATCAATGCTGCCAAAGCAATATTGCTAGGCGAAAGTGTGAGCACAAACTCCTATGCAAATATCATCAAGCAATTTGATGAGGTATTTGTAGAAAGCGGCAAAATCAACTTGGGAGGAACATTTGCTGAAAAGATCTATCAGATCAATCAAAATGAGCCTACGGAAGCATTTGCAAATTCCTATGCTGCGCAGGCTTTGGAGATCTACGGTTTGCTGAAAAGCTACCGGGAGGAAGAGGTGACTGCATGAAGTCTATGATTCAACCGAAAGTAACATTGGTCGGAGCCGGTCCGGGTGATCCTGAATTGATCACCCTCAAGGCCGTTTTGGCGCTGAATAAGGCCGATGTGGTTTTGTATGATGCGCTGATCGATCCTGTGCTGCTTGACCATGCACCGGAGACAGCACACAAAATCTTTGTGGGCAAGCGTGTCGGACGACATTCTCAGCCTCAGGAGGATACCAATCAACTTTGCGTAAGCTTGGCCAAAAAATATGGACATGTGGTTCGCCTTAAAGGTGGGGATCCATTTGTCTTCGGGCGTGGATCCGAAGAGATAGAATACATAGAGGCATTTGGGATTAGTACGGAATTGATACCGGGAATTACTTCTGCTATCGCTGTTCCGGCGGCGGCAGGAATCCCGGTGACGAAACGGGGAGTTTCCGAAAGCTTCTGGGTAGTGACCGGTACTACATCAGCCGGTGAACTTTCCCGTGATTTGGCACTGGCTGCACAATCCACTGCAACTGTTGTCGTGCTGATGGGTACTAGAAAGCTGGCTGAGATTTCGCAGGTTTATACTAAGTTTGGAAAAGCTGATTTGCCGATAGCAATTATACAGAGCGGCACCACAAGCGAGGAGAAAATTGTAGCGGGTTATATTTCTGATATTGAACAAAAAGCCGAAGAGGCGAAGGTGGAAGCCCCTGCCATTATCATCATCGGAGAAGTGGTACGGGAAAGCATGAAATTGGCTGAAGTGTATCGGGAGTTTGTGAAATACAACCTTTGAGGTTTTTTCTAACCTCGAAGGTTTTGATAAGAACCTTTTCCATAGTCAAGCGAGAAATGACATGTCAAAGGAATAGAAAGCACGCTTGCCACTTTCCTACCTAATTCCGAATGATGAATTTTGAATTTTAAATTCTGAAGTTCAGGAAATTTGAAATTTCAAATCTGAAATCATATGAACCACTTATATCCCATATTCCTAAAAGTCCACGAGCTCAATACTTTATTAGTAGGTGGAGGAAATGTGGGTACGGAAAAGCTGCAATTTTTACTGAAATCAAGCCCAAATGCTCAGGTCACGGCAGTTTCGAGAGAATTTTCCCAATCTTTTTTGGATCTGGCTTCCAGTACAGACTCCGTGACAATTATCGAAGACCTGTATCATGAAAAGTATCTTGGGGGCAAGCATATAGTAATTGCTGCCACTGATGATAAGGCTGTTAATAGACAGATCAGGGATGAAGCCAAAGAGCGTTTTCTTTTGGTAAATGTGGCTGATACACCGGATTTATGTGATTTCTATTTGGGCGGAATTGTCACCAAAGGAAACTTGAAGATCGCTATCAGTACCAACGGAAAATCCCCCACGGCAGCCAAGCGACTCCGCCAATTGTTAGAAGAAGTGCTTCCCGAGGAAATGGATGATTTGTTGAATAATCTGAATGCTTACAGGGATACCCTGAAAGGCGATTTTGAATACAAGGTGAAGGCTATGAATGAGATTACTGAAGGGCTGGTAAAAAAGGCAAGGTAGTTTTTGGAGGTATAGGCTACATTATTAAATTGAGAGAATTTAATTTATGCCTATCTGCTTTTCTGCCAGTAAAGAAACAAAAGCAATATAGGATTCGGAAAATGCTAGCATTGAGCTACTTAGGTCATCCGTCATCGGTCTTCCAGCCAATAAAGCAAGGAAAATATAGCTACCGGCATCATTGCCGATAATCATATTTAACACTTTTATATTCTTTCAAATGATTCCACCTGTTTTTCAAGATTTCCTCATTTTTCTAAGAAGCCCAAGCAAAGCTGAGTCCTATACCAAAATGCCGGCAGGAGGTTTTTTGGTTTTGTTACTTGTTGCATTGGCTTTGGCAATTCCATTTTCCGTTTTACTGGAATGGCTTGGAGTAAATCAATTTGATTCACTACTGGAGAAAATGCTGGCTGAGAACAAAATGCCGGTAGTTTTTGCTGTGATATTCTTGGCGCCTCTACTAGAGGAGCCGATTTTTAGGCTACATCTTGACTTGAAAATAACATCTATTTGGTGGGGATTGGGCCTGTCTATTCTAATGATTAGTCAACAATGGTATGTAACAGCTGTATTTATTGTTTACCTAGTTTATCTACTTTTAAAAGTATTTCGCCATCGACCGCCGAATCTCAAATTTGTTATCTATACGTCCTCAACTTTCTTCGCTCTAATCCATTTGGGAAACTTTTCTAATTTTGAATTAGCAGACCACTTTTACTGGATACCTTTTCTGGTAGCAGCTCAGTTTTTCATAGGATTGATTCTTAGTTATATTCGGCTCACTTATGGAATTTGGTATGCGATATTGTTCCATGCAGTTTATAATGCAATTCTGATTATACCTTCGGTTTATTTTTATGAGCCGTAAGCATTAGGAAGAAAATTTTAAAAAAAATAGGAGTCCTCGATTAAGTCAATCTTCAATAGCGATAAAAAGGAGTTTTTCGCTTATGCTTTTTGATGTCAGATAGAGTTTGTTGCTTTTTATTTCGTAGGATTCTACCGACTCGATTGCTTTTAAAAAGT
Organism: Algoriphagus sp. 4150; assembly: GCF_031457395.1. Classification (NCBI taxonomy): domain Bacteria; kingdom Pseudomonadati; phylum Bacteroidota; class Cytophagia; order Cytophagales; family Cyclobacteriaceae; genus Algoriphagus; species Algoriphagus sp. 4150. The sequence goes on along the minus strand of NZ_JAVDWS010000006.1, from coordinate 172,082 downwards.
CAGCCTCAAATTCTAATACCGGAAAAGTGTTTGAAGCATTATTATTCGGTATAAATTCTATTCCTTCTTCAGGAGCAACAATTGAGAGATTTCCTGCCTTACTGCTGGAATAACACCCTGTGATTTTATTTGAAAATGTCCTGAGGTTGAAAGCAGCCAAATTCGGGCATTCTGACAATTTGGAGTCCTCTTTAGAAAACTGAAGCGTTACTTTGAACACATTATCGTAATCTTCTCCTCCAAGTGCAAAGACAGCTGTTCTTGCAAAACAAGTCAGGTTGTCTAATGTTCCATGATCGGTGGTGATATCCTGAAATCCTGCAAACTCCCAGCTGCTATACAAATCAAAAGCTCCTGCCTTGTCGCTCAAGTCATAGCAGCAAATGTCTTTGGGATTACAATATGACCCGATGGGAAGCGGCTCAAAAGGTTCAGGCTCTTCAATTTCTTTCGAGCAACCTAAGAGCAGAAGAATCAAAATTGTTAAAAGAGGATTTCTCATGATGCTCAGAAGATTAACGAATCTTTTTTTGCTATAAGCGTATTGATAAGTTACAGGTTTTTAGGTTAAGATTATAAATTTCACTCACTTTAAACTCACCTAGTTTTTCAATTTTTTATTTCACCCGGTTACCGTATTTTTGGGCTTCCTTTACATTACGCATTACCAACATTTATTTATGGCATATCTATTTACCTCAGAGTCGGTATCTGAGGGGCATCCGGATAAAATCGCAGATCAAATTTCTGACGCATTAATTGATAATTTTTTAGCCTTTGACCCTAATTCCAAGGTAGCTTGTGAGACGCTAGTGACGACCGGTCAGGTGATACTGGCAGGTGAGGTGAATTCAGATATCTATCTGGATGTGCAGAAAATCGCGCGTGATGTGATCAATAGAATCGGCTATACCAAAAGCGAATACATGTTTGAAGGGAACTCTTGTGGAGTTCTTTCTGCGATTCATGAGCAGTCTTCGGAGATCAACCAGGGTGTAGTCCGTCAAAATCCTGAAGAGCAGGGTGCAGGGGATCAGGGAATGATGTTTGGTTATGCTACCAATGAAACCGAGAATTACATGCCTTTGGCATTGGATCTTTCTCATATGATCCTTCGGGAATTGGCAGAACTGAGAAGAGAAAATAAGGATATCACCTACATCCGTCCTGACTCCAAGGCTCAAGTGACGATAGAATACAGTGACGATAATGTGCCGCAGCGAATTGAGGCAATTGTGGTTTCTACGCAGCACGATGATTTTGACGAGGAGGAAAAAATGCTAGCCAAAATCAAGTCGGATATAATTTCCATCTTGATTCCAAGAGTGATAGCGAAGTTGAAGCCGGAAATACAGCAGCTTTTCACTTCAGAAATCAAATACCACATCAACCCTACTGGGAAGTTTGTAATTGGCGGGCCGCATGGAGACACCGGTCTCACGGGTAGAAAAATCATTGTAGATACCTATGGTGGAAAAGGAGCCCACGGTGGAGGAGCTTTCTCAGGAAAAGATCCTTCTAAAGTTGACCGCTCTGCTGCCTACGCTACACGTCATATTGCCAAAAATATGGTTGCAGCCGGTCTTGCTGATGAGGTTTTGGTACAGGTTTCTTATGCGATAGGAGTAGCCCAGCCAATGGGTATTTACATCAATACTTATGGCACGGCTAAAGTGAATATGAGTGATGGTGCGATTGCAAAGAAAATAGAAGGGCTGTTCGATATGCGTCCTTATGCTATAGAGCAGCGCTTAAAGCTGAGAAATCCCATCTATGAGGAAACTGCAGCCTATGGTCATATGGGAAGAACAAACGAAGTCGTAACTAAAACGTTCCTTTCCCCTTACAGAGACAAGATCACACTAGAAGTGGAGCTTTTCACTTGGGAAAAACTGGACTATGTGGACAGAATCAAAAAAGCATTCGAACTATAAAAACAAAGGCTTCCGAAAAATCGGAAGCCTTTGTTTTTAACTTCGGTCTTCAAAACATCTCTTCAATCAACTCAGTATAAAAATCCCTCACTTCCATTCCGATTGCCCGAACTTGCTGGGAAATCAGACTAGTTTCGGTTTGGCCGGGCACAGTGTTGATTTCGATAAAATAGAACTTGCCTGTTTCATGTTGCAGAAAGTAATCAATGCGAACTGCACCTTTGCAGTTAAGCTTTTCATAGATTTTGGAAATGATACGATTTACCCTAGCGACCTCTTCCTCTGACTGACGGCCGGGTGTGATTTCTTCCGTTACACCGGCGACATATTTCGCTTCATAGTCAAAAAACTCTTTACTGCTGACGATCTCCGTAGCCGGAAGAACAGTGATTTTTCCTTTTCCTTTGAAGCATCCGATAGAAAATTCACGGCCTGAGACGAACTCCTCTACAAGTACTTGAGTGTCTTCTGCAAAAGCTTTTTCCAGCGCTTCAGGCAATTCTTCCCATGTTTTCACCTTGCTCATACCGATGGAGCTTCCTCCGTTGTTGGGCTTGATGAAAAGCGGTAAAGCCAGTTCATCTTCCACCCGCTTGAGATTTGCAGTGGAATTTTCAAATAGTTGAAGCGATTTGGCAATGTGTAACTCCTCTATATCACCCACAATGGCTTTGGTGTAGCCCTTGTTCATCGTAATCGCAGATGTCAATTGGTCGCAGGTGGTATAGGGTAATCCGATCATATCGAAGTAGCCCGCAAGTTTGCCGTCTTCTCCCGGTGAGCCATGGAGAATATTAAAGACTCCGTCAAAGGTGATTTTATCATCGCCAAGCATAATACTGAAGTCATTCAAATCCACTGGGATTTTTTCTCCTGCCGCACTTAAAAAATGCCAATCTCCCAGATAAATCAGGATTTTGTACACATCATACAGTTCTCTATCGATGGTCTTTTCCACCACGGCGGCACTTTTCAATGAGATCACAGACTCTCCGGTATATCCACCGGTCACCAAGGCAATTTTTCTCTTCATAGGTATCAGTATTAACGGTACGAATTACTCGAATTTTTCGGGAAGGTGAAAATTTTTAAATGGTTCCCGCAGATTTTCGCTGATTAAAAAACCGCAGATTTGCGCAAATGAACCGGTATAGAGATCTAATAGATAAAATCAGTGCGTATCAGCGACTTTTTCTGCGTATATCAGCGGGAAACTTGCTACGACTCAATATTTTTTCTTTCCCGCAGATTCCCGTGGATAACTAGCGCAGATGATCGCAGATTTAAAGGAGCTAGAATAAAAATCAGCGCAAATCAGCGAAAGATCAGCGGGAAATAGTTAAAGCTTATTGACCTTTCTGATAATCCCTTCTGTGATGTCTTGTACATTAAAATTCACCAATAAACCCAGTTTAATACCCGATAACCTTAGATAAGTGATGACTTGCTTGTGATGAACTTCCATTAAATTCTCCACAGATTTAATTTCGATTATTACTTTGTCCTCAACGATTAAATCAATTCTATAACCCACATCCATTCTAAGGTTATCATATACCAGTGGTAGTCCCACTTGACGTCTTACATTTAGTCCTTCTTTTATGAGTTCATGATTTAAGGTAGATTCATAAGTTGATTCTAAAAGACCGGGTCCAAGCGTATTGTAAACTTTAAAAATAGCCCCTCTGATTTTATATGAGATTTCGTTTTCAGTCATTTTTTTCAGTTTTAAAAATATTATCTAATTTACTGAAAGTGAACTAAATTTACAATTTATGGAGTATGGTTTTTCCCCGCAGATTGACGCGGATAACTAGCGCAGATGCTCGCAGATTTAAAGGAGCTAGAATAAAAATCAGCGATAATCAGCGTCTTTTTCTGCGTATATCAGCGGGAAAGTCACAGTATATCTCCCGTAGATTGACGCGGATAACTAGCGCAGATATTCGCAGATTAAGGTGGTTGAAAAATAAATCCCCGTAAATCAGCGTTTTTTTCTCCGCAAATCTGCGGGAAATACTTTCATCATCCAAGCCCTCATCCGCGGGATCAATTAAGCCAGCTTAATCTGATCCAGATAGAACTTCATCCTTGTGTGATCACGTGGCAAAAAGTCAATTTTATCGATTTTGTCCTGCTTGTGATTATAGAAGACTTCCACGTATTCATTTTCCAACAAATACAAATTCACCTTGTGCTTGTAATAGCGAATGCCCACGACGAAGGTACCTTCGGTGTAGAGGGTGGCTATTTTTTTGTGAAACGGAAGGTTGGCGAATTCTTCTTTACTCATAATCTTCAATTGCTCTTGTTAAGGTAAGGAAATGAATTCTTTTTTGATCAAAAAAGGTTGATTCTTGATCGACTTCGGCTTATACTTGAAAGATCAAAAACCACTATGCTGCGCAAAGAATTCCGTTTTACCGTTTTTTTTCTTGTTTTGGGATTGATGCTCGCCACTTCCTGTGCATCCAAAAAGAAAGCTGCCGGTGAGCCTTTCAATACTGTGATTCAGACTGCTAGGAGCTACACAGGAACTCCCTATAGGTATGGTGGAACTACCCGTTCGGGGATGGATTGCTCAGCATTGGTGTATCATTCATTTTATGCTGTTGGCGTCACGATGCCGAGAATTTCAGCGGATCAAAGTAAAATGGGCAAGGGTATTCGCACCAATGAGATCAGGCCGGGCGATGTATTATTTTTTGCTACGGGGAAAAAGAAGAAAGGGGTAACCCATTCCGGAATAGTGACTGAGACTTCGCGCGGAGATGTCCGTTTTATCCACTCTTCCACTTCGCTTGGTGTATCGGAGGATTACCTGAGCAACCGCTATTGGTCAAATGCATTTTTATTTGCGAGGAGGATCTTGGATTGAGGCTTTTCTAAACCACAAAGTCCACCAAGGAGCGCAAAGATTATAGTTGGTTTGCCCTTGACCATTGAATTTGAAAATTGATCATTTTTTAAACCACAAAGTACACAGAGGTTTACGCAGAGCACGCAGTTTATAAATGGTCATCATTGCTCCATTAAAACTATCTTGCTCTGGAGCTTTAATTAGAAAAAATAAAGGGAAAAAGTCCGGCTTCCGGAGAAGCAGGACAACTGAATCCACAAGGTTAGCGTGGAGGGCGTAATTCATTTTTTTAGACTGCTTTTGAGTATTCTTTGTGGTCTTCGCGGCTAAAAAAATAATTGGGAAAACCCCAGCTTCCGGAGAAGTAGGATAGCAGTATAGTTTGTGCCCTCTGTGTCACCCTCTGTGAACTCAGTGGTTTAAAAAAAAACCAAGAACAGCTTTCGCTATCCCTGGCCTTTCCGAAATATTGAACCTAATAATTGTTATTGCCCACCTGATACAAGCTCGAATTCTAAGCTTGGTCTTCCTCTTTCACCGTCTTTGGTAAGAGATAGGAATCTTACTTTGTAGATATTGTCTTCAGCATCTTTTATTATGTAATATCGGTCTTGTTTGATTTCTCCTGGTGATGGTTGTGTCACTCTCCAATTGGAACCAATAGTTAGTCTATCTGTGGTGTTGAAGGTAAGCCCCAAAGCATCACCTTCGGTGAAAGCTTCATAGGCAATATCCTCTTCCAATATTTCCGTTGCCCCAGTGCCGCCGTAAATATTATGGAAAATTAGGTCTTGATAGAAATAAGCTAAAGTTCCATTGGTAGCTTGTGGATATGGGGTAGAAGATGTTCCGGCAGTCCATGAGATATCCCACGCTGCTTTACCGGGCTCTACGTCCACTATACCATTATCAAAGCTGAAATAAACGAAATTCAATTCGTTGATCTTCGCAATATCTACAGAGGTAAAGGTAGTCGCATCTGCATCCGCATGCTGTAGCGTATAGCCTTCTCCGTTTCTAATGATTCTGATTTTCTTAAATGGTTTGGCATCGACTGCACTAGCACCTCTCGAAAGAATATAGACTTCATTGCTACTTTCAGTAGAACTGACGGCAGCGATTGCAGGCTTGGACAGTGGTGCCACAGCATCGTCTACATGAAGAATCCCCACCAAATTAGCAAAACTTAAAACCAAAGCCGCAGAATCAGCAGCGTTCATATCCGCAGCGGAAACTGCATTGATATCAGTTTTTCCGGTAGCAGAAGCCATAGCTCCTGTGGTGCCGTTGATCAAGACTTTGAAGTCAGATCCCGTAGCGAAGGCAAGATCCCATGATTCTCTGGCTACTGCCGTCTGAGTGCCTGTTCGGAACTGGATGTAAGCGGTATTTGGATAAGTGGCTCCGCCACCATTTACTTCGATAACACCGGATTCTGTAGGAGGTGTCACCACCGGAGCCGGTTTATCATCGTCACTGCAAGAAGAGAAGACTGTCACGCCGGCAATAAGTGCCGCAAGGGAGAGAAAACGATACTGTTTCATGTGTTTATATTTGTTTTTTGTATTTAGATTAGAGAATTAGTTACTTGTTTAGTTGATAGGTGAGCCCTAGGAAATATGATCTTCCGTAGCCAACCGGTCTTTGTGGCCCTGTACCATGGGCGTCACCACCGCTAGAGGTACTGCTGATCTGTTTTACATCCAGCATATTTCTGGCACCGGCATTTACTGATAGATGCCCGCCAATGTCTTTTTTGAAAGAAATGTCCATCCAGTGATATCCGTCAAGCATGATTTCTCTGGCAGAGGGATTGCCGTTTGAGTCAGCGACCGTTTCGTATCCGGGCAGTGCGCCTGTCCATTTATAGTAAAGTGTCGCTGTGGTTTTCCATGGTAAAAACTGATAGGTCAGATTTGTATTTACTTCAGGTGTCCAGCTCATTTCCGGCACTATGGTCTGTTCTTCAGAAAGGAGATTGTATCTGCCGATGTATGAGAATCCCACATTGGCAGAGAGATTTTTGAAGGACTCCGTATGGTTCAGCGTAAAACCGGTTGTCTTGTACCGTTCTACATTGAAGAGCGTGGTGACTTGAATATTGCTAGGATCCTGGCCGTATGCGATTCGGTCTTTTACGTCATTGTAAAAAGCCCCCAAAACCGTTGAAATCTTCCAACTTGGATTGATTTGCGCTTTCCAGTCTAGGGAGCCGTTGAAGCTATTTGAGGTCTCCGCTTTCAAGTCAGGATTGCCCGTGATGCTGTGACTTGCGTCAAAGAAGTTGAAATAAAGTTCACGGATTGACGGAGCCCTGAAGCCATTGGCGTACGCCAATCTTAAATCCAGATTTTCATTCAGCACAAACTTGGTATTCAACGAAGGAATCAAAGCAGGAGCATCATAGGCAGAATTCCAGTTTTTGCGAATTCCCGGCTTTATCTTGATTGCGTTGAAAGGTGTCCATTCTCCTGAGAGGAAGACTGCATAGTCTTGAATGCCTTCATTTTCTTCAATTCTTTCTCCGGAGCCAGTCTCAGTATTCAGGTCTATTCCGGGTTGCAGTTTGAAGCTGTCAGCGATCTTCCAGTCCCCGATCATTCTCCAGCTGAAACCTTTGTAGTCAATGGTGGTATTTGCTCCGGGAGCTTGGGATTGATAATGTTCTCCTGTTCGGACATTGCTCACCCAAGTCTGGCTTTCTCTGCTGTAGTCCGTAAATGCTCCTTGCCATATCAAGCCAAATTTGGAATTGGTATCCCATCTTCCGCTGAGTCTATGCATCCAACGGGAAGTGATGAATTCCTGATCAAGGATTTCTAACCTAGCCTCGGGACCATAAGCGAATACAGTCTCATCCAAAAAATCCAGCTGATATTCCAAGTTTAAGGATTTGCTTCCCCAACCTGTTTTTAGGTTAAAGAAATTCTGCTCTTTTGGGAGCCATTCGTAATCTCTTCCTGTTTTTTCGCCTTTCCATCCGCCGAAATTATTCTGGGAGAAAGAGGCTCCAAAGTCCCAGTTTTTTAAGCGATAGCTTCCCGTCACACTTCTGATATGTGTGCCTTTCCCATCAAATGCACTGTACTCGTTGCCCACGGATTCTTCTTGAATTCTGGCTTTTACATTGAATTTTTCAGGGTTATCTGACTTGGTAATAATATTTATCACCCCAGCCAAAGCATCAGCGCCATACACCACTGACATCGGACCCTCCACGATTTCTACCCTCTCTATGCGGTTGATATCTATCTGATTGATGTTGATCTCATTGGATGTTCCCTGCCGACCGACCATAGGAATTCCGTCGATCAGGATTTTCACGTTTTGCCCAGACATTCCCAGGAGTTCCAAGTTGCTTGAACCGAGTGCATTGTCCTGAGAAAAGCGTATTCCCAATTCTGTGTTCAGTACTTCCTGAATATTGCTTGGAGCACGGTTTTGGATGACTTCAGAACTGATCGTACGGACTTGATAAACCGATTGCTTGGCTGATTGTGGCTCAAAACTCCCGGTCACCACCACTGTTTCCAAATCCGAAATTGCTGCTGTCAGCGAAAAGGTCGCCGTGGTTTCTCCTGCGGGCCAGTTTGCTACGATGGTTTCAAATCCTACCGCAGAGATCTTGATTTGACCGTCTTTAGGGAGTTTTGCAAGTGAAAATTTGCCTTGCTCATCCGCAACTTCACCTGCGAGGCCAGCCAGCCATACAGTAGCATGAGGAACTGCATTTCCCTGCGCATCCACTACTTTTCCATTCAGCACAGTTTGCGCCTGAAGGACAAGCGGCATTGCCGCCAGCAGTAGGAAAAGCAGGGTGAAGTGTTTATTTAGATTAAATCTATGCATATGCATAAAATTTTTTGAATTGACGGGAGCCGAAAACTCCCGTCCGATAATTAATTAAAGGCTATCCACCAATGCTTTCCACTCCGGTTTCTGTGGGAGTCCGGGTTTTCTCAATCCGAAGAATTGAGCTACCATTTCACCGGTTTTGTCGAAAAGCTCGACTGCCGATACCAAACCATCTTCCGTGTTTTTGTGGACCACATAGGCTTTATCCACTACATTTTCATTCAAGTGCATGTTGAAATCCGGATCGAGGACATTTAGCCAATCTCCCATCTGACGGACAGTCTGCACTTTGCCTTGGTGGATTTGGATGTTTCCTTTATTTCCCGCAAAAATCATAATTGGAAGCTTTGTCGCTGCGGCAGTCTCTACAATTTTCCGCGCAGCAAGTCTGTCCACTTCATAAGCCCACTTCTCACCGATCCATTTTACAGCGTCTTGTCTGTTGAGTTTGTATTTGCGCAGCATGCCGAAGAAGTCATGCGTATCCTTCATGTTCTCCCAGTCCTGAGTGAATCCTTCAAAGTCCAATTTGGCTTTTGAAGTGTATTCCGGCGTAGGGAATGCCTCCAGTTCCAATTCGGCAGATTGATCAGCGGCGGTGTTGTTTTTTACCAGTTCTTCGTAAGCATCTCCATTTGACTTCTCCTGCAGATAGACTTTCATTACAGCTTCACCTGCTTTGTCGAAATACTGCAAGCTCTTCATCGTGCCTCTTGGAGTCTCAGTAGTCACTGCAAAACCGAATTTCCAACCTGCGAAAAATACTCTTTGTTCGATTGGGCCGATTACAGTCGCGATCTTGTGCGGGCCGGCTTGATGCATTTCGATTTTCTGAAAGGGGCCTTTATGCTCCAATACACATCCCTCACTTCTGGTCAAGGACATCACGCGGCCTAGCTTTGGGAATTCTTCTAACTGTTCCGTAAAATTTTCTGTCAAACGGATCACGTTGGCACCGATACCGGTAGCTAAAAGTTGTGCTTCCGTCACACCGAGTTTGGCAGCAGCATCACGGATTCTAAGTTGCGGTTCAGATTCTTTCAGATTGTCCCATGCTTGCTTCAGGGATTGTGCGGATTCTTGGATAGTTTCCATGGTTAGGCTTGTTTAAATGTTGGTACTGATGTATGAGTCTGTGCAGCGGAGGATATGAGCACTCCCCCGGTGACAGGGTTTTTAATTAGATGAATGGGATGATCAAAGACGTATTCGAGAATTTTCTCTTCGAGCACTTCTTCTACTGTTCCTGCTTTTGCGATCATGCCGTTTTTCAGCAATGCAATTTTGTCGGCATATTGAGCTGCGAGATTCAATTCGTGGAGAATCACCAAAATCCCTATATTTCTTGATTTCAGCGTTTGAAGGATTTTCAGGACGGCATGCTGCTGTGCTATATCCAAGCTTGAAGTCGGTTCGTCGAGCAGTAAGTATCTAGGGAAGGGTTTAGTCTCCCAGATTTGTACCAAAACTCTCGCGAGTTGCACCCGCTGCTTTTCTCCCCCGGAAAGGTGGTTGAAAACCTGATCTTTCAAATGAGCAGTGTTGGTAGCCTCCAAGACTTCCTGAATTAAGGCAGAAGGCTGCTTGACTTTTGTGCTGATAAGACCCAGTTCCACGACTTCCTGTGCGGTAAATGGAAAATTGACCTGCGTATGCTGCGGCATCACTGCTCTTACTGCTGCAAGTTCACCTGCTTTTAGGCCGCATATGTTGTGGCCGTTATAGGCTACAGATCCATGCTTACACTGGATTTCTCCGGAGAGGATTTTGAAAAAAGTTGATTTTCCGGCACCGTTTGGGCCCAATACTGCCAAAATTTCTCCTGAATTCAATTCTAGGCTGACCTCATCTACTATAGGCCGTTGCTTGATACAAAAATGTACTCTGGAGGCTTGAAGCATTATTTTTTGGATTTATTCAGGTTGAAAATAAGCCAGATAAAGAAGGGAGCGCCGATGAGTGCAGTGATTACTCCTATTGGCATTTCGGCAGGAATTACGATCACTCTTGCAATAAGATCGGCAAAATTCAATAGGATGGCCCCTAGAAGAAATGATCCCGGAAGTACCAGCCTGTGATCTGCACCAAATAGAATCCGAATTAAGTGTGGCACTACTAATCCCACAAAGCCAATCATCCCGACCATAGATACTCCTACTCCCACGATCAATGCGCTGCAAATAAGTAGACGGGATTTAACCTGCTGCACATTCACTCCCATATGAAATGCTTCGTGCTCTCCTAGTGCTAGAGCATTTAGTTGTCTGGAATTGAACAATACCAGAAGGGAAGGCACAGCGATAAGGGTCAGTGTCACCGGGATTTTGGCCCATGTGGCTCCTCCCGTATCCCCAAGGCTCCAGAAAGTAAAACTTCGCAGTGCCGAGTCATCTGCAAAGAACAGCACCAAACCGATTAAGGCTGCTGCCAAAGCGTTGATTGCTACACCTGCCAATATCAAAGTCGCTCCATCCGTTTTCCCTTGGGATTTTGAGAGCTGATAGACTGAGACCATGCAGATTAAGCCTCCAACAAAAGCAAATAAAGGCAACCCGAGCATTTTTATCCAAGCCAATGAAGCAGGTGCTGCCGGAATCAAAACCATAAAAATCACAGCAAATAATGCGGATCCTGTACTTACACCGATCAACCCGGGTTCTACAAGAGGATTTCGGAACATGCCTTGAAGTGCTGCTCCGGCGATCCCCAATCCACCACCTACTAGCAGGGTCATCAAAACCCTTGGGGCACGGATTTGTAGGAGAACGTTTGCTTGTTGGACTTCAAAGGTTCCCGTTTTTATACCGATTAGGTCAAATAAGATTGCAAAGGTCTGGGGTAAAGGAATGCTAAAAGCTCCTAAAGAGAGAGAGGCAAGTACCACCGAAACCAACACAAAACCAAAACCGATTAAGGTAAGGTTTTGACTTTGGATCTTATTATGGTTCAATGCGGTGATCATGAATTATTCGCGAACTGCTTTAGCTAAGTCCAATGCTGCTTTTCCCACTCTTGGCCCAAAACCGGAAAGGTATTGGCCGTCAAGTGAGACGATATGTCCCTCTTTGAAAGCGGTGGTCTGATCTATGCCCTGTATCGCCGCCAAGCCATCTTTTCCACCTACACTTTGAATTCCTGATTCAAAAAACACCAAGTATTCCGGATTCATGGACACCAATGATTCAGGGGTCATTGGGGCAAATTCGTCAAAGCCGGTTGCTGCTCTTTCGATTTTTGCCAACTCAAACATTTCTGTTGTAAATGTATTGTCACCCGCAATAAATACTGTTTCAGGACCTCTTGCCATTAAAAAAACAGCATTTGGTTTGGATTCCTGAGTATCCAAATAGGTCTTGAGCTGGGCTATATCAGCATCGATTGCCGCATTGATTTCTTTTCCTTTTTCTTCTTCATCAAAAAATGCAGCTATTTCAGATACCAGCTTCTTGGAACCTGCCACAGTAGTGGGCTTGGTGAAAACTTCGATAGAAACCTTTGCTGCTTTTAGTTGCGTCACTACATCAGGATTGAGGTATCCTTCTTCTATAAGTACAAGGTCGGGCCCCAAAGCTAGAATTCCCTCAGCTTTTATTTGATTTCTGTAGCCTATGGAAGGGAGGTCCTTCATGCTTTCAGGAAAAGTAGAGGTGAGATCCGTTGCAATGATTTCATCCCCGTGACCGAGTTCATTTACTATTTCAGTTACTGTGCCTCCTGCGGTTATGATTTTTCGCTGCTCTGTAGAGTCCTCCTGTTTTGATGACGGGGAGCATGCGGTAAAGATTGCAACTACTACAAGTATAAGGGGGAAAAAGCGCTTTATCATTATTTAGATTGATTTCAAATACTGTGCAAATGTACGCTTAACTGGATTGAATCCAAATAAAAAAGGGTGAGAATTATGGATGATTATTTCATTTACAGGAATGGTAAACTCTGAGTAAGAAGCTCCCTAAATTTGGTTGGGAGCAGCATTACTTTGTTAGTCTTAATTATTAGGGTTGCTACAAAAGCTGATCAAAATAAAAAGTAAGTAACATGTGGAGGATTATCCTTACAAAAGTCCTGCTTGCAGGAAGGACAGGAGTTGCTTTTGGCTAAGCAATAACCGATGATAGAAAAACGAATAGCCACCTATTTATAGATGAATCTCATTCATCTATAAATAGGTGGCTATTACTAGTTACTGTAATTAGGAGACTTACTTAATCACTGACGTACTCCAAATAGGTAGATTTTGATTTGTTGAGCGTTTGTTTCTGTAGGAGCGTAGAAAGCATATTCCATGTTTGTTTCCAATGGTCCTGATGGAGTGATTTTATACACGCCCGCTTCCACTTTTTCAATATCAAAATTGACATGATATTTATCGGACATTGATTTTCCCCGCGCCCCAAATCCGGCAAGTGCACTAATTTTAAGCATAGGAATGTTTCTTTTCTTGCTGCTGAACTCGGTTTTTGTTAGGACAATCAGTGATTCCGGATCCACCCCTTCATCTACCCAAATAACAAAAGATGGTTCTTGGGGTGTTACTACCGGTGATTTGCCGCCAGGCACGGAAATCTCCTGCTGCGAACCTCCATATCCCAAACCTTTTACTTTGACTTTTATTTCGGCAGTTTGTACTTCCAGTTTTGACAGCTCCCCATCGGATAATAGCATAGGCTGATTTTTAAATTCAGGTTTTGGGAAATCCTGAGCGAATGCAAAAAATGAACAGTTTACAAGTAGTAAACTTAAGATTATCTTTTTCATTTAGTTAGTTTGTTAAAATTATGAACTCAAATATATTTTTTTTTCTTAATAACTTGACTAAGTCAATAGAAGATGAAAGTTTTAATTGAGTTAGAGCCAATTCGATAAATTGAAATTCGGAATTTTCTTCGATGATTTCCGGATAAACAGGAAGGGCTGAATAGTTTCGGTTAGGAAGCTCAGTTTTCAAGGGCTGGATTTTTTACCAAAGGAGACGCATTTTGAGGTTTTCTGGCAAATTACCCATACGAAGCTTTGCTCATCGCTTCGGTTTTTCAACAAGCTCTACTTAGAAGGTATTAAAAATTGAAGCTTAGGATATTAATTTCCCAAATATCCTTTGGTATTAGTCTTTTCTGCTTAATTTTGCGGTCGAATTCAAAAAGCATATCCTTTTTACATTTCAATTATCAAATGGCAAATATTGGAAAGATAACTCAAGTGATCGGGCCCGTAGTGGACGTTTCCTTTGAAGGCGGTAAGCTGCCAAATATCCTTGACGCGGTAGAAGTTACCAAAGAAAATGGCCAAGTGGTCGTAATGGAAGTTCAACAGCATCTGGGTGAAGATCGAGTGAGAACTATCGCAATGGACTCTTCTGAAGGGATGGTCCGTGGCATGGAAGTAAGAGACTTAGGTCTTCCTATTTCAGTTCCTACAGGTGAGGGGATCAAAGGCCGTCTTTTCAATGTGGTCGGAGAAGCTATCGATGGCTTGCCTCAAGTTCCTGCAGGAAAGAGATTGCCTATTCACAGATCTGCTCCACGTTTTGAGGATCTTTCTACTGCTACCGAAGTATTGTTTACAGGGATCAAAGTAATTGACTTGATCGAGCCTTACGCAAAAGGCGGTAAGATCGGGTTGTTCGGTGGTGCAGGTGTAGGTAAAACTGTATTGATTCAGGAATTGATCAACAATATTGCGAAAGCATATGCCGGTCTGTCTGTATTTGCAGGTGTAGGTGAAAGAACAAGAGAAGGAAATGACTTGTTGAGAGAAATGATCGAGTCCGGTATCGTGACTTACGGTGACGACTTCGTCCATAGCCTTGAAGAAGAAGGTGGATGGGATCTTTCTAAAGTTGATTTGAAAAAACTGGAAGACTCTAAAGCAACCTTTGTTTTCGGTCAGATGAACGAGCCTCCGGGGGCACGTGCACGTGTGGCTTTGACAGGTTTGACTTTGGCGGAATATTATAGAGATGGCGAAGGTGATGGCGCAGGTAAGGATATCCTATTCTTTATCGACAATATCTTCCGATTCACCCAGGCTGGTTCTGAAGTGTCCGCACTTCTTGGACGTATGCCTTCTGCGGTAGGTTACCAGCCAACTCTGGCTACAGAGATGGGAACCATGCAGGAACGTATTACTTCTACCAAAAACGGTTCCATTACTTCTGTACAGGCAGTTTACGTACCTGCGGATGATTTGACTGATCCGGCTCCGGCGACGACTTTCGCTCACTTGGATGCTACTACTGTATTGTCAAGAAAGATCGCCGAACTAGGTATCTATCCGGCAGTGGATCCTTTGGACTCTACATCCCGTATTCTTTCTCCTGATATTTTGGGTGAAGAGCACTACGGTTGTGCGCAGCGTGTGAAAGAGATTCTTCAGCGTTACAAAGAATTGCAGGATATCATTGCGATCTTGGGTATGGAAGAACTTTCTGAAGAGGATAAGCAAGTCGTTCACAGAGCAAGACGTGTGCAGCGTTTTCTTTCCCAGCCATTCCACGTAGCCGAGCAGTTTACAGGACTTAAAGGTGTGTTGGTTGATATCAAAGATACCATCAAAGGCTTCAACATGATCATGGACGGTGAGTTGGATCACCTTCCTGAGGCAGCGTTCAACTTGGTCGGCAGCATCGAAGATGCTATTGCCAAGGGAGAGAAGTTGTTGGCTGAAGTAAGGTAATTTGGTTAAGGATTATTGTTAAAGAGGTTAAAAGTTAAGGGTTAAATGTTTAGTCAACCATAACTGGGGCATTTCAATTCAATGAAAAGACTTTAACCTTCAACAACTAAATAGAAATTGAGCATATGCATTTAGAAATCGTCACACCGGACAAAAAAGTATTTCAGGGTGAAGTATCCGAGGCCAGTTTTCCCGGTGCCAATGGATCATTTCAGGTGCTGAACAATCACGCTCCTATCGTGTCGGCTTTGGCAAAGGGTACAGTATCCTTTACTACACCCGAAGGCAAGCAATCCATGATCGTGGATGGCGGAGTAGTGGAAGTAAAAGACAATGTGATTGTACTGCTGGCTGAGAAAGTAGTCGCATAAGCAATTTCATTCAATACATATAAAAAGGTCTCCTATGTGAATTGGAGACCTTTTGTCTTATATAGGGATAAGCTTTTCCAAAGTTCGGAACTTTGGAAAAGCTTTTTAATCAATTCTTATTCTTCAATAGGTTTAAGCACGGCCCGTTTGATGTATTTTTCGTCTTGCTTCATTAGGCTTCCTTCATAGAAATAGAGTGTGTCATTCGCCACCCCGGCAAGCATACCGATGTCCAGAATATTTAGTGGATTGGAGGTTTCGGACCATTTTTCTTCTTCTTTATCGTAAACCATCAGGTGTGAAGTACGGTTCAATCCTTCACTCTCATCACCAATAAGCCAGGTCTGGATAATAATTCTTGTAGCAGTTTCTGAAATATTGGTGAAATAATGATTAGTTGGAATATTTATTTTCTTAGCCCCCGCCATGCCACCAAGGCCGTCCTCAAAGGTTACTATCCCTTCTGATCCAGTCAGTTGATAGTCGAAATACCTACTGGTTGGGAGCGGGATTTCCTCCAAAGCCTTTCCAAAGGTATTGATGTCAAACCTTCTTATTATTTTTTCATGGGGAAAGGAAAACAATAGAGATTGATTGTCTGAGGTAAAAGAGAGATAATTAATAGCCTTTAAAGAGCCTCCAATTACTTTGATTTCATTTGGATATTCTAAAAAAGGATTTTCTTTTACTTTACCGTTTTCTCCGAATAAATAGATTAGCTCTCCGCTTTCTCTATAGTAATCAGGATGAAGATTATCGTGGAGTGAAGAAGCTAGTTCTATCAAAAACCCTGTTTTAAGCTTTTTAAATTTTGAACCTAAGATTCTAATTTCCTTTCCTTCGGGTAAATCCAGCTTTATTTTTTCGAGGAATTCTTGCTTCTCGACATTGAAAACTAATATAGATTCACTTTTCTTGTCCAGAATATAGACGATAGGGTATTCAGGGGCATCAAAATAGGAAGGTAAAAAAGAGCCTATAGGATAATCTCCTGAGGCAATTCTTTTTCGTTGTTTTCCGGAAATATGATAAAATCCTACTGAGGGAGATTTATAGGAGGAAACCCCGATTAGGCTGTCTCCGATAAGTTGTACATGAAACTGTCCATTCATGAAGAAGTCAGATTCGTTAATTAAAGTTGAGTCAACAACAGTAAGCTGAACTAGAGAAGGTAGGGCATTTCCTTCAGTTGACCTCTTACAAGAGATCGACACAAAACTACCCAAGACCATACCCAGTAAGGCAAGGGTTAAAATCATCATTTTTTTCATGATTAATTTGTTATAAGATAAAAAATAATTAAAAAGCTAGCTTAGTTCAAACTATAGATATCATTTGGTAATAGCAAACCCTTTCTTTGAGGTTTTTATAAACGGTATATTTTGACGAAAATAGGTAAATATTTAAAATAGGTAAATATTTAGTTTGAATATTTGTTCTCAATATCTGACTAGATACAGGCATGATCTGATTTTTCGATTCAATAGTTAGACTCTTCTAAAAAACTTCCCAGTTCCCCGGCATCAAACCAAGGTTGTTTGTAGACAACCTCTCCTTCCTGCGATAGTACCATAATTGTGTTTGGCCCCTGCCCTGCCTGTATCCAGAATCCGTTTTCAGGGCCATCCAGAATTATGGGAATTTCTATTTCCTGTTCGGATTGCCATCGCTCAGCCAAGTCCATCCGTTCGCCCATCGTGTTGGGTTGAGGAGCTTCAATTCCTGCTTCCAGATTGTCCTCTGCCAGCCAAGGTTCTTGTTCACCCGAGTAAGGGCTTTGGGTATCGATTGGATGTGCCTCTATTGTATTTACTAGATAGAAGGCGATGTGTTCATCGTAGATTTTGGAGAGGCTGTCTATGGCGTTTAGGTTGGAACGGGTTTTATCGCAGGTATAGCTTCCGGTAATCAGGACAGTTTGTTTCGTGTTTGCAGTGATCTCGCTGAGGGATTGGGCTTTTCCTGAAATACTCCAGACTTCCAAATTTGGGAGCTTCTCTCCCGGCTGGACCCCAATTTGATCGAATTTGAATTGATTCATAATTCCCTGCGAAATTGCCGGGGATATTTCAGCCGACCTCTTATTCGAGCAGGAAAAGGCGCCGAGACTGAATACCAAGCAAAAAATTGGGATTGTATTCTTGATGTTAATCATCTTCGTTCGAATTGAAATTCAATCAGTTGATAACTTGGATGAAAACAAATTAAAAATTAGGTGAACGGAGTATTTCGTGTACGAATTGCTTTTCCAGCGCTTAGTGAAGGAGGAAATCAGTTTTAAAAATCCAACGGGCAAAGCCCTTCATTGAGTGTTTTTTTGAATTTTGTTGATTTACTATTTTTGACGAATCCTTGAAGGAATTCAAGTAATTCCCCTAGGGTATTTATAGATACCTTGTTTCCGTATTATTTATTCTATACCTTTGCAGCCACGAAAGGGGGTGTATAGATATGATCATAGTTAACGTTAAAGAAAACGAATCAATCGAGAAAGCGCTAAAGCGTTTCAAAAAGAAGTTTGACAAGACTGGTGCAGTCCGTGAACTTCGTGCGAGACAAGCTTTCACTAAGCCTTCCGTAGTAAGAAGAGCACAAGTAATCAAAGCGGCTTACAAGCAGCATCTTCAAGAAGAAGCAGCGAAGTAATCAGTTTTGATCTTCAGATACCAAACGCACTTGTCATCAGGCAGGTGCGTTTTTTTATGCCTTTTTGTGATTTTGGTCAGCAATTATTCATTTTTTTTCTCCTAACTTATCTTCTGAGTTACGTGACATATGATCGATTCTTTCATCAATTATTTGGAGTTTGAGAAAAAAGCCAGCCCGCATACGGTAGATGCTTATCGCCGGGACCTGAGGCAATTTGAGGAATTTGTAGGGCTTTCTTTCGAACTAAATGAAATTTCCAGAGCAGAACATCCTGAGCTTCGGGCATGGGTGATCGATCTGGTAGATAGTGGGTTAAGCACTACTTCCGTCAATCGTAAAATAGCCACTTTGAGGTCCTATTATAAGTTTTTGCTTAGGTCCAGAATCATTTCCAAGGATCCAACGTATAAGTTAAAAGGTCTTAAAAACCCGAAAAAACTTCCCGAATTTGTGCAGGAATCGGCCATAGAATCCGTTCTAAATGAAAGCGTCTACGAACCGACCTTCGAAGGGCAGCGTGATAAGATGGTGATGGAGTTTCTTTACCTCACCGGTGTCAGACTTTCAGAGTTAATCGGGTTACAATGGTCGGACATCAACTTGATAGAAGATTCGGTTAAGGTGCTTGGAAAAAGGAAAAAGGAAAGAATTATTCCGATCACAAAAGGCTTAAAACAGAATATTTTGCTGTACAAAAAAGTATTTGAGGAAAGGTTTTCAAAAGTAGGTCAAAGTGAGTATTTTATTGTCAGCAATCAACAAAAGCAAAGTTACCCTATGATGATTTTTCGCATCGTCAGACATTATCTGGACCTTTTTGCGCAGACTTCAAAGCGCAGCCCCCACGTGCTGCGGCATACTTTTGCTACCCACCTTCTCAATAAAGGAGCTGACCTGAATGCTGTCAAAGATTTGCTGGGACATGCAAATCTCGCCGCCACTCAGGTGTACACACACAATTCCATGGAAAAACTTAAGGCTGTGTTCGAACAGGCACATCCCAAAGCATAAATAAATTATTTGTTCACCACTAAATGCAATTGAATATGAAACTGCAGATGCACTCCATCCACTTCGACGCCGATCAAAAATTGATCGATTTTATTCAAAAAAAAGCCGATAAGTTGGATACTTTCTATGATCAAATAATAGACGGAGAGGTTTTTTTGAGACTTGATAAGAACGATAACAACGATAATAAAATCGTAGAGATAAAGTTAAACGTACCGGGGAAGCAGTTTTTTGCAAAGAGTCAAGCGGATTCTTTCGAAGCAGCTTCCGACGATGCTATCGAAGGACTTAGACGTCAAATTAAAAAATACAAAGAAAAAGTAGTGTTGGCTAAGCAGTAATAGTTTGGGATAGTAATTTTGCAGCACCTCTCAGTTTCTGGGAGGTGCTTTTTTTATAAATTACCTTATGCGGAAGTCTCCTAATTACACACTCTACTTTTGGCTCGTCTCTATAGGATTGGTTATAGCCAAGATTCTATTTACCCTAAGGCCCGAGATTGACCTGTTCACAGAAGAGGCACAATACTGGCTTTGGTCTCAGAATATGGCCTGGCATTACTATTCAAAGCCTCCATTAATTGCAGTGCTAAATTATCTCAGTACGGCTATTCTGGGAAATACGGAACTTGGCGTGAGATTCAACGCATTTGCATTGGGATTGGGAATGTCCTGGGTGACGTTTCGTTTTGCATCACACTTATATTCCAAGAGAGTCGGGTTTTGGTCAGCGATGATTTTGTGCTCCATGCCAATGTGGTGGCAGGGTTCAACTTTCCATGTAACGGACACCTCACTTTCCTTCTGCTGGATCTTAGCCATTTATTTGGCTTATCTGGGTGTTTCGGAGGGAAAAACAACCTGGTGGATATGGGCAGGCGTAGCCACAGCCTTTGGGTTGATGGCAAAAGTAGTCATGGTTCTGATCTTTCCTTTTCTGCTTATTTATTTGATTTATACACATAACTGGAAAGCACAGAATAAGAATTACTTTCTGTTTTTGGCCATCAGCCTGATTGGCTTTTTACCTGCATTGATCTGGAATTGGCAAAACAATTTCGATACATTCAGACATTTGGCAGCGCTTGGGACGGGTGGAGAAAAGTCAGGAGATTTTAATGTAGGGAAAGCGTTTGCCAGATTTCTAGGATATTTGGGAGGCCAGCTTGCGATGGTTTCCGTGTTCTTGTTGCCTCTTTTTATAGGGGCCTTTAGGGAAGTTGTCAATTCTAAAGATAAGGTAAAGATCTATCTGATTTTGCCCGCGTTTATGTCTTGGGCCGGTTTTGCATTATTGACCTTTTTTGCCGAAATCGAAGTGAATTGGCCTGAGTTTTCCTATAGCAGTTTGTCGATAGTAATGGCGGCTTGGGTGTGTGAACAAAACCTGATGTGGAGAAAAGTAAGAAACTGGGCAATTGGATTGAGTATAGGTCTGCCTTTATTACTTTTTCTGCCGGATTTCACTTTTTTGAAAAGCATTCCTCCTGTCAAGAAAGTGGAGAAATCTTTATTCAGAAGATTGTCTGGCTATCAGGCTTTGGCCGACCGTTTGGTTTCGTTGCGGGACAGTTTGGGTATTGAGGATGCTTTTGTATTCTCAGAAACCTATCATATGGCTTCGGAACTGTCATTTTACCTTCCTGATCATCCTCAAACTTACATGCTGAATATGGGGTCAAGGAAAAACCAATTTGATCTATGGCCCGGTTTGGAGCAATTTGTAGGGAAGGACAAAATTGGGATTTTTGTAAGCTGGAACTTCAATTCTCCCGGTGAATTTGCCGATTTTCAGGAACTACTCTATGAAGAAGAATTGCCTGTTACATTCCAGGGCGAACCGCTGAGAATCGCCAAAATCCAAGTATGGAGGAAGCTGGAGGAGTTCAATCCATATCAGCCAGACTCCTATTAATTCTACTCCGACACTCTTTCCAGCCAATAGTATTTCTGCCCTTTTTCCTCTAATGTCTTTTTGAAATCAGGATTTCCTGCATTTTTCAATAAATCAGGAATCGCACGGGAAGCCCAGTTGAGCGAAGCTACTTCCATATGAAATCCTACTGTATCGATGGAGTCCAGATACTTGTCCTCGATGATCAGCCGGTCATAATTTTTGATTTCATTTTCCAATTCATGATGGTCTAAGTCAATCATATGAAAGTCAGTGCCCAATCCAATTCTGATCTTGCTGCTGGTATGCAGATTTCCTATGAAACCAATTTTACCGGCAGGATCAATTTTTTCTTGTGCTGCAAAGGCTTTTAGCTGCTGGCCTTGGTCCGGCAAGGAAATCTGGAAAGTGCCCGTAGAAAGTAAGAAGAAGAGTAGCATAAACCCGTAAGCGATCACATTCGGAAGTTTTTTGTTTTTTATGGTCGCTTGGCCCAGATAAAGCAGAATTAGTAGAGCAAGCCCAAGCTGCGCATAAACAAGCAATGGCGCTCCCAGATTAATATTCAGCCAAAGACTAAAGAAGAAAATCACTGAGTTTAGGACAAGGAAAAACCAACTTGTGATTTTTAAAGCGGTTCTTTTGCTTTCAAATTCTGCTCTTACCAGAAGCCACGCCAGCAAAATAGCCAGAACGGGAGCGACTGGAAGCAGATAGCGCTCATAGAATCTGCTGGTCATTGCTCCCATTCCGAGAATCGCCAGTCCCCAAAGTATTGCAAACCAGAAAAACACAGGGTTTTCCTTTCTGGCTCTTATGATTGAACTTTTAGCTTTTGCCAGTGCAAAAATAACCCAAGGGAGAAAGATTAGGACCAAGATTCCCATGGCCAAGAAGCCATTTTGACTAATTAGGATGTAACGTGAAGCTACACGTGTACCGACCTGGTCTTCAAGAAAACTGTCCAGATAAGTAGGTCCATGAATTTTCCACATGGCTACAAACCAAAACAAGGCTATGAAAATGCTGACAAGGATGGAGGGGAAATGAAATAACGTTTTGAATGAGATTTTTTCCCAAGGATTGAAAAGTAAATAGATCAACCCAATTCCACCCAAAGCTGCAGCCGGAAGTCCTTTTACCTCAAATGCCAATGCCAAGCTGATGTAAAGAATCCAGAGGTACTTTTTCGGCGCAGCATTGCCATAGCGGATCAGTCCCGCAAATCCTACAGCACTTGCTGTCATAGTCATGGCCAGCAATACATCGGGGATGGATCGTGTAGCACTGAAAATCAATACCGGATTTGAAGCCATAATCAGAGCAGAAAGCCCGGCTATTCGAGCGTCTTCAAATAGGATTTTTGCAGCCCGGTAGGTAAATCCAACAGTCATAGCTCCTGCGATCAAAAAGAAAAACCGGGAGGCAAAAGGATTGACTCCAAACAACTTAAATCCTGCTAGAACGGTCCAGTAAGTTCCTATGGGTTTTTTGAATCTGAGCTCACCACTGCCCAAATAGGTAGTGAGGTAGTCACCGTTTTGGAGCATTTTGACTGCCGCATCGGTGTAATACATCTCATCCGGATAATGCATATGAAAGCTCAACGCAAACGGGCCAACCAATAGGGCGAAAGCAATCATTGTTATCCAAGGATTGATTTGAGAGTTTTGGGAGGAGACTAAAGACATGCTGCAAAGATAGGCTGATTGAACCCGGATTTTGCATTAGGATTCGTAGTGAGGGCTAAAATTGCAAGAAATTCAGGCTGTTTGGAGTCTGAAGAATAGCACCGCTATGGTGAAGGCGAAAACAGCAGCGAAGCGTCTGATTTTAAAGCAATTTTAGCCTGTAATAGAAATGCTAATGCATAATGCGGGTTGGAATTGTCACACCAAATTTCCGCAGGCATCCGAAAGCCATTTCTGGCTTTTTTGTCCTAGGAAGTATTTTAGCGTATTTTTGACAAAATTTTATAGCATGTCCAAGCCACTTATTTCTATTGTAGTCACTGTTTACAACGAAGAAGAAAATATCAAACCCTTGTTGGAGGCCACCTATTCGGCTTTGGAAGAGGTTGATTACGAAGTGATATTGATCGAAGACGGATCTACAGACGGTACAGTGGCAGAAGTGAAAAAATATGCCAATAGCCGGACTAAGCTGATTATTTTCAACAGAAATTTTGGTCAGACCACTGCCTTGGCGGCAGGCATCGATATGGCTATCGGGGAATACATTGCCACCATGGACGGAGATCTTCAAAATGACCCTACAGACATTCCATTGATGCTGAAAAAGGCCATCGATGAAGAATGGGATGTGGTTGCGGGACGAAGAGCCGACAGAAAAGACGGCTTTGTGCTACGTAAAATTCCAAGTAAAATCGCCAACTGGGTGATACGAAACAGCACCAAAGTATATTTGAATGATTACGGATGTACACTTCGGATTTACAAGGCGGAGATAGCTCAGGGCATGGGGCTTTATGGTGAACTTCACCGTTTCATCCCTGTCTTGGCAAAGCAACAAGGAGCCAAAATGACTGAAGTGGACGTGAAGCATCACCCGAGAATCCACGGGGAGTCTAAGTATGGTCTGAGCCGAACCTTCAAAGTGATGTCGGATTTGATCCTGATGCTGTTTTTTCAAAAGTATTTTCAGCGTCCGATCCACTTGTTTGGTGGAATTGGGCTGATTGCATTTATGATCGGTATAGTGATCAACTTTTATCTGTTGATTTTGAAACTTTTGGGCGAGGATATCTGGGGGAGACCACTTATGATTCTTGGATTTATTTTGGTGCTGGGGGGTATTCAATTCGTTACCACAGGGATTATCGCGGAGATTATTGTCCGTACCTATTTCGAATCTCAGAATAAAAAGACCTACACCATTAAATCTGTTTATCAGGGGATCCGGGAATCTGTGGGGGATTTACAGATTCTGCCAAATGATAAGATGGGTTCCAACTAGCGGCTGAATTTTGGTGAAAATAGGGAGTTCTCTCAAGAAAAAACTAACGACTGCCTTAAAGCTGGTTTTGACCGGCTTGGCTCTTTTTCTGGTTTTTAGGAAAATAGACACGGACCAACTGTGGCAAATCACCAAGACAATTCATTGGATTTGGTTGGCTCCAGCCATTCTCACGTTTGCGTTGAGCAAGCTGTTTACTGCCTTTCGGTTAAATCTCTATTTCAAAAACATCAATCTTAATATCCCGGAAAAGCTCAATGTCAAGCTTTACCTGATAGGAATGTTCTATAACCTGTTTCTGCCGGGAGGAATAGGCGGAGATGGATACAAGGTGTATTTGCTGAACAAGCATTACCGGACTCCCGTCAAACCGTTGGTTCAGGCATCTCTTTTGGATCGCTTGGGGGGATTGATTGCAATTGTTTTTTTACTGCTGGTATTGATCCTTCCTGCGGATTTGCCCTTGCCTTATGGTTCGTCAGTTCCCTGGAATCTGCTGATAGGGATAGCGACTTTACTCGTGTTTCCCATTTTTTGGTTGATTCAAAAACTGATGTTTAAATCATTTTTACCGTCTTTTTGGAAAGCAAATGGCTGGTCCATGGCCGGCCAAGTGACTCAACTGGTGTGTGCTTGGTTTATTCTGAAAAGCTTGGGTGTGACAGAGAATTTTCTTGCCTACCAGCTGGTTTTTCTACTTTCCTCTATTGTGGCAGTGCTTCCTTTGACGATCGGTGGAGTCGGGGCAAGGGAGCTGGTATTCGTCTATGCGCATACCTATGCGGGGATAGAAGAAACTACCGCAGTTGCTTTCAGCTTAATCTTTTTCTTGATTACAGCCGCAGTTTCACTTGTTGGATCTATGGTCACAGTTAATTTTGATAAAAATAGTTAATTATCTGTATTTCAGATTAATAATTGAAAATCATCCTTGTAAATTTAAAATTCAATTTTAAATTTACAAGGATGATTGAACGCGATTTGACTCATAAACTCCAAGAATTGATGCAGGATTTTCCGGCAATAGCTATTCTTGGGCCACGCCAAGTAGGAAAGACAACCTTAGCTCAGGAGCTTGTGAAGAACATAGATCCCCAGTCTATATATTTGGATCTGGAAAGTCCGTCTGACCGAAGTAAGCTTGCCGAACCTGAGCAGTATTTTGATCTTCACGAAGGGCGCTTGATCATCTTGGATGAAATCCAGCGTATGCCAGACCTGTTTCCACTTTTGCGAGGCGTGATAGACAGGAGGCGGAAGAAAGGTTTGCTGGCTTGTCAATTTTTGATTTTAGGTTCTGCATCATTGGATTTGATCCGACAGTCTTCCGAATCACTCGCAGGAAGAATCGCATATGAAGAACTTTCCGGGTTCAATGTTTTAGAAGTTGATTCGATGGAAGGTCATGTAGAAAAGTTATGGTTGCGTGGAGGTTTTCCGGACAGTCTTCTGGCGAGGACAGATAAATCCAGCATGACTTGGAGAGGAAATTTCATTACCACGTATTTAGAAAGAGATATTTCGCAGATTGCGCAATTTGTGCCGGCAAATCGTCTTCGTCGCCTTTGGACAATGCTCGCCCATCAGCAAGGTCAACTGATCAATCTTTCCAAACTTGGAGCAAGTCTCGATTTGACTTCACCAACTGTGAAAAGTTACGTGGAAATGCTTGAGGATCTTTTGCTGATTCGTTCTCTTAGACCATGGCTGGTGAATGTGGGCAAGCGACTGGTGAAATCTCCGAAAATCTATATCAGGGATTCCGGGGTTACACATGCCTTATTGAACCTGACAAACCTGGATGATCTGCTCGGACACCCGGTGGTAGGAGGTAGTTGGGAAGGATTTATCATTGAAAACATCATTTCGGTTTTGCCAAAAGGCGCCGAGTATGGCTTTTATAGAACTGCAGCAGGTGCTGAACTTGATTTTGTGATCAGCTTGGGCGGTAAGATTTGGGCAATAGAAATCAAGCGGACATTGAGCCCCAAACTATCCAAGGGGTTTTTAAATGCTGTGGAAGACATATCGGCAGATCATCGATATTTTATCTATGCAGGGAAAGATGAATTCCCGTTGGGCGGAAATACTCTTGCGATAGGTCTTGCCGGATTTATGGAAAAAATGAAAGAGGGTTTTTGAGAAGCTTTTCTTTTCCTGTTATCAAAGTGTGAGTGCTATTTTTCTAGAATGGCATCATGGGGAAAATAAAATTGCCCTACTCCTTTGATTACCTGCCAATTGATTTGGTTGGTTTTCGGAGAATATAGTATGCGAATTTCGGAGATCCCGGCAGAATAAGCACTTTTGATTGTGCCGGTGAAGATGTTGTCTCTTTCTTTTTTCAGAAAAACAGAAAGCTGCTCAGCGCAGTCTATTCTGCCTCCGTTGTAGTATTGTCCGCAATGCTTACCAATAAAATCGTAAGATGCCAACTCGCTGTCTTTTGGATTGGCTTCGGAAATAGTGACGTGGAAAACTCTATCCTCCGGGCTGTCCACCCATTTCCATGAGCCGGAGATATTTTGAGCATAAACTACGGAGGTAAAAATGGAATTCATTAACAGCAAAAAAATGATTTTGACAGGAGATGAATTCATTTGTACATAAAGTATATAAACGTTCATTCTGAAAAGCTACAAAAAATAGTGTACGATACTTGTGCGGATTTTTCCTTTGGAGCCACTTAGAATTGAGTTTTCCGAACTAATTCTGATTTTCCTACCTTTGCCAAAATTCTTACCTCTATGACCCGAGCCGAGCTTTTCTCCCAAATCCAAAAGAAATCATCTTTTTTGTGCGTTGGTCTCGATGCAGATATCACTAAAATCCCGACTCACCTGAAAAGTGAAGCAGATCCGATCTATAGCTTCTGTAGGCAGATCATAGAGGAGACGGCAGATTATGCGGTGGCTTACAAGCCGAATATAGCTTTCTTTGAAGCACTGGGGCCCCAAGGCTGGGAGACCTTGCAGAAGGTAGTGGAGCTTATTCCAAAGGAGATTTTTACTATTGCAGATGCGAAACGCGGTGATATTGGCAATACTTCTAAGCTGTATGCCAAAGCATTTTTCGAGAAAATGGACTTTGATTCGGTGACAGTAGCGCCTTATATGGGAGCGGATAGTGTGACACCATTTTTGGAATTTGAGGATAAGTGGGTGATACTTTTGGCATTGACTTCCAATGCCGGTTCTATGGATTTCCAGCTGATCAAAGACGAAAATGGCAAGCCCCTCTATCAATCTGTGTTGGAAAAAAGTCAAGAATGGGGATCTCCCGAAAATCTGATGTATGTGGTGGGGGCCACACGTGGAGAGCTGATCGGAGAGGTTAGAAAACTGGTGCCTGATAATTTCTTTTTGGTGCCGGGAGTAGGTGCCCAGGGAGGGAATTTGAATGATGTAGCCAAATATGGCATGAACTCCAGTTGTGGACTTCTGGTAAATTCCAGTAGAGGGATAATATATGCATCCAGGGAGAGGGATTTTGCTCAGGTGGCGAAGCAGGAAGCGAAGAAACTGCAGGTCGAAATGACTGAATTGCTGGAGAAATACCTTTGATTCATATTTTGCTTTTAATGTATATCCACTTTTCTGCTAGTAAATAGTAAAGAGACTAAAGCATTATAGGATTTGGTTAATAATAGCATTGAGGCTACTTCGGTCACCTGTCTTCGGTCTTCCGTCCAGTAAAACAAGGGAAATATGGCTACTGGCATCATTGCAGATAATTATATTGTTTTTATAAGATTTTGAAAGTCAGGGCTTCCTGATTTTTTTATTTTTTGGGTTTTGGTTAAATTCCTTAAATTTTTAACCTAAGCTTTTATGACATTCAAAGAAGATTTTTTACAACTCGTGTGGAAGTACCAATATTTCCAAAAGGCTAAACTTCGCACCGTGAACGGCGATGAACTGAAAATAATCCAGGTAGGATTTCATAATCAAAGCGAGGGGCCGGACTTTCGGGACTCAGTTGTGGTAATCGATGGGGTAATCTTCCATGGGCATGTGGAGGTGCACAGGCTGGCAAGTGAATGGAAGCAGCATGCGCATGGCGGTAATCCTGCCTACAATTCAGTAGTGCTTCATGTAGTTTGGGAAAATGATATGGATGTGTTGCGCAATGATGGCACCCCTATGCCGACTCTGGAGCTGAAAGGGCTGATTTTTTTGGATATCTGGAGGAATTATGAGCGGATGCTGGATTACAAATCTGATTTGCCCTGTGCTTATGGGTTGAAGGAAGCACCGGGAATTGTGAGGTTTTCTGCCTTGGAAAAGGCACTGGTAGAACGGCTTCAGGAAAAGTCGGCGCTGATTTTGGAAATTCTAAGATCTACGACCGATGATTGGGAGGAAACAGCGTATAGATGGTTGTTTGTCTGCTTTGGGTTTAAGACGAATAGTCAAGCTATGGGAGAATTGGCTACTTTGGTTCCTTATAAAATCCTTCAAAAGCACCGGGATCAATTACCGATATTGGAGGCAATTCTAATGGGGCAGGCTGGTTTGCTGCCAATGGAATCTGATGAACCGTATGTGCAGCATTTGATCCGGGAATATGATTTTTATAAAAAGAAGTATAACTGGGAATCTCCGATGAAGCGGCAACATTGGACATTTATGGGCGTGAGACCCGGTAATTTTCCTACCGTTAGGATTGCGCAGCTTTCGGCGATATTATCCAATGCACCGAATTTACTTCAATCAGTGATGCAGGATTCCCATGATTTCGCAAGTTTCAGGAAGTTGCTCAAAGTGAAGCCAAGTGATTACTGGAAGTATCATTACAGCTTTGGCAAGCCTTCAGAAAGACAGGCAAGCTCAGGGATTTCCAGCATGGTATTGGAGCTTTTGGTGATTAATTATGTGACTCCGCTCTGGTTTGCATACGGACGATATTTTGAGGAGCCGGACTGGCAGGAGCGGTGTTTCGATCTTTTGCAGGAAGTGTCCACAGAAAACAACCATATCATTCGGCGCTTCCAATCTCATGGTTGGGCGGCCGAGAATGCATTTGATTCTCAGGGGATGATTGGACTTTTTAAAAATTACTGCCAGCCTAAGAAATGCCTGCAATGTAAAATAGCCCAGTCGCTCATCAAATCAGAATCCAAATGATTTTGGGTAAGCCAGTGAATTCCTGTATTTTTGCACCCTGAATTGCAGAAAACTATGGAAAAACCGGTAATAATCTTTGGTGCCAAGGGCATCGCTCATCCCGCACTTGAGATATTCAACAGTAACAACGTCGTTGTTTTTGGATTCTTGGATGAGGATGAGAAAATCCATGGGACAGAAATCAATACTGTTTCGGTTCTTGGAAATCCTGAGGATGACGGTTTCTTAAAGCTTATAGGCCAGAAGACTGAGGCGTTTGTGGCAGAAGAAAATCCGAAATACCGTAAATTCTTGGTGGAGTTGTTGAATGATCGCAGAAAGGTGCAGCCTGTGAATGCAATCCATCAGCGTTCTTACATTTCTACAGATGCCATCATTGGTCATGGGAATTTCATCAATGCCAATGTCAATATCGGTGCAGGTGCTGAGGTAGGAAGCCATTGCATCATTAATTCCGCCGCGGTTATTGAGCACAAAGCCAAATTGGGCGATTTTGTTCAAGTCGGAGCCGGATCTGTGGTCAATTCTGAAGTGACTATAGAGGAAGGCGCTTTTATCGGTTCGGGTGCTACGATTGTTTCCGGTGTTACTATCGGCAAAAATGCGAGAATTGGAGCTGGCTCAGTGGTAATTTCTACTGTGGGAGCGAATGAGACAGTTTTTGGAAATCCTGCCGCAAAAGTTAAATAGATTTACGATTTTTGATTTACGAATTACGAGATTCAACCCAGAGTTGAGATTTTGTATTTTGTTGATCATCATTAACTATTGAATGTCGAATATCGAATGATAAATAAGGAAGATATTCAAATTAATTTAAACTAAACATCCTAAAACACCCTGCCGCAACAGGGCTACAGTTATGGAAAACAACAACTATCAAATTCTCCTTTATTACTGCTACGCCAAGATTGAGAATCCTGAAGAGTACCGTGAGCAGCATCACTTATTCTGTATCGAAAATAACATCCGGGGTAGGATCATCATTTCTGACGAAGGTCTGAACGGAACGGTTTCCGGATTGGTAGAAGACTGTGAAAAATACATGGCCTATATTCATGCTGATTCACGATTTGCCAAGACAGAGTTTAAAATTGATACTTATGACAAGCATGCATTTACCAAAATCCATGTTCGCTACAAGCCGGAGATTGTCCACAGTGCGCTGAGACATCTTGATCCAAATGTAAGAACCGGCAAACACCTTGATCCTGAGGAATTCAAAAAGTTGAAGGATCAGGAAGATGTAGTGATCTTGGATGTGCGTTCTAACTATGAGCATGAATTGGGACGATTCAAAAATGCGCTGACGCTTGAT
Source organism: Algoriphagus sp. 4150 (assembly GCF_031457395.1). Taxonomy (NCBI): domain Bacteria; kingdom Pseudomonadati; phylum Bacteroidota; class Cytophagia; order Cytophagales; family Cyclobacteriaceae; genus Algoriphagus; species Algoriphagus sp. 4150. Next base: position 141,414 of record NZ_JAVDWS010000006.1, on the reverse strand, counting down.
ATCGACAACTTCCGTGATTTTCCGGAGAAAGTCAAAGAGCTGGAGCACCTGAAGAACAAGAAAGTATTGACCTACTGTACCGGCGGAATCAAATGTGAAAAAGCCTCTGCTTTCCTTTTGGAACAGGGTTTTGAAGATGTGTACCAACTTCATGGCGGCATCATCAAATACGGGATGGAAGCTGGAGGTGAAGATTTCGAAGGAAAGTGCTATGTGTTTGACAACAGAATAGCCGTGGATGTGAATAAAGTGAATCCGAAGATTGTATCTACCTGCCACGTTTGCGGTACGCCTTCCGACCGTATGGTGAACTGTGCCAATCAAAGTTGCAATGCGCATGTACCGATGTGTGAAAAATGCGGATGGGAAATGGAGGGAACCTGCTCTGCTGAATGCAAAGAAAATCCTGACAAACGGCCCTATGATGGAACAGGCTATTATCAGAAAAATACCAACGGGTACAATCCGTACAAAGGTCTGAATCGTAGAGCCAAAGAAAAATCAAATACTTAACTTGTAGCGTGAGTAGACAAATTCCAGAATCCGAATTGATATTGAATGCTGATGGAAGCATTTATCATTTGCATTTGAAGCCAGAGAACCTGGCTTCTCTTGTTTTTACTGTAGGGGATCCGGATCGGGTAGCCCTCGTTTCCAAATACTTTGATCAAATTGACTTTAAAGTAAGTAAGCGGGAATTTGTCACTCATACAGGTAGAATTCAAGGTAAACGGGTCACTGTAATGAGTACAGGTATGGGGACTGATAATGTGGAGATTTTGATGACTGAGTTGGATTCCTTGGTCAATGTGGACCTCAAGACGCATACTGTCAAACCTACACAGGAAAGCTTGGAAATTATCCGGCTGGGTACCTCAGGAAGCATGCAGGCAGACTTGCCTGTGGGAAGTCTCTTGGTTTCAGAGATAGCCGTAGGCGTAGATACATTGATGCAGTTTTATCCGAAACTTGAAGGAAGTCAAGCTTGGTCAAACTTGGTGAAAGATACACTTGACCTCACTTTTTTACCTTATCAGGCATCAGCCTCGTCTAAGTTATTACAGAAATTACCCGGTGAATTCTATCATGGGGTTACACTTACCGCTCCGGGATTTTACGCACCACAGGGCAGGGAAATAAGACTTAAGCCGAAGATGGAAAATATGATAGAGCGTCTGGCAGAGCTGGAAGTTGCAGGGCTAAGGATGACTAATTTTGAAATGGAGACTGCAGGTTATTATGCCATGGGGCAACTTTTGAATCATAGAATGCTAAGTCTCAATGCAATTGTGGCCAACCGCCCCAGCGGGGAATTTGATAAAGAAGCTGAAAAAACAGTAGATCGTATGATCCGCACTGCCCTAGAAGTTTATTGCTGAAAAAAGGCCTCTCTTTACGTTTGGATTTGACTTTGAGAAATAAATGTTTCCATTCTGAAGTCTTCCCATTGTTGATTGACTTGGATAGGAGAGCTTTAGTCAACATGAGCAATGACTGGCATATAGCATAATGAAAATATCAATCGAATCATCTTTAAAGGCAGGTAACTCAATAATTAAGTGATTATTAATCTCTTCCGAAGCAGAGCTATTGATTTGTTATCAGAAAGGGGATACCGTTTGAATAGCTAATTTTCTTGTTATCCAGACATGGTTCCATCAAACAAGTTTATACAAAAAGCAAAACCTTACGCTAAATTTTAAGGTTGTTATTAACAGAGATCTCTTAAATTATCTGATTAGGCACAATTATATCCGTTGCCTTAGTTCCTTCGCTTATCTGACCGGAAGACCGAAGCGGTCTAAACATTCAAGTTTGCCAAATCCTATGTTGCTTTTGTCTCTTTACCTGAGGGAAATCAGCTATACATATTTGATTATTAATTGGTTGATGTCAGTGATATAAAAAGACTTACCTCATTTACAGAACCCGCTCTGACCTATTATTATGAATAAAATTTCCCTTGTTTTCAGTCTTATTTTTATGATGTCATCTTTTGATGCCTTTACTCAGGAGATTCGAGTGAAGGGAAAAGTGATGGATGGAAACCGTGAAATTGCTCTTGAGTTTGCAAATATTGCATTACTTTCTCCATCAGATTCCATCGTTGTCGCCGGAGGTATGAGTGATCTGAACGGTGGCTTCGAGTTTCAAACAACCGCAGGAGATTATATTTTACGGGTAGGGTTTATAGGCTACTTGGAATTTCATGAGAGGATCACATTAGTTGCTAATAAGAACTCAGTGAATCTAGGTACGATCACGCTGGTGGAAGATGCGCAAAATCTTGACGAAGTGGTAGTGGAGGGAGTCACATCGATGTTTGAGTCAGATATTGATAAGCGTACGTATAATGTGGAAAACAGTATCGTGGCAGAAGGCCAAACTGCTTCGCAATTGTTAAGCACATTGCCATCCATTCAAGTGGATGATGAGGGAGGAATTACGATGCGGGGAAGTGGAAATATTCTGATCTACATCAATGGACGGCCTTCTAATCTATCTGGCGATGATACGGAGAGTATTTTGTCTCAATTTCCCGCCAATAGTATCAAGTCAGTGGAATTGATCACTAATCCATCTTCCCGATACGACGCTACAGGGGTCGGAGGGATTATCAATATCGTATTGAAAAAGAATGAAAAAACGGGTTTTAACGGCCAGGTGAATGCCTCCGTCGGAACTAGGGAAAAATATCAAGCCGGCATCAATCTTAATTATGGTACCGAAAAAGCTAATTTCTATGCCTCCTACAATTGGCAGGATCGTCGTCAATTGGAAAATGGTGAAAGCGCTAGAAACAATTATCTCGAAGGATTTTCTCCACGGCTAGAGCAGGTTCAGGATGGGCACGAAGTAGAACAAACCCATCTAATCAGAGTGGGAGTAGATTATAGCGTCTCTGACAGGGGATTGTTGGGAGTTTATTTTCAGGGGAATTTCGACGATGAAGTAGAATTTTCTGATATCAGACAGCGTAACTTAAGCCAGAGCGGTTCATTGGATTCTAGTTCTATCCGAATTAATGATGAGTTTAGTAACAGTGGAAATTATGAAGGCGGAATAAATTATACATGGAACATCGACAGTCTCGGGCAGAAGTTTTACACTTCACTTTCTTACGCTTATGATGACAGAGACCAAAGGGATTTTTCAGATCAGGCGTATTTCGATGCCGATGGGAATTCTGATCTGACCAAGCGTTTTATTCAGAGAAATAATAGACCTAGGACGAGCACGCTCTATGTGGCTCAGATGGATTATGAAAAACCTTTTCAAAACGGAGCGTCTATCGAGACTGGACTAAAAGCCACAATCGGCAATTGGCAGCGGAGTCAGGAGTTCGCTCAGGGGGATGAGTTTACGGATTTCGTGCCTGCTGTAGTAGATTCGCTGAGCGATGGGTATGACTTCGATGAGAAAGTTTATGCGGCCTATTTTACATATAGAAATACTATGGGCAAATTTGGCTATCAGCTTGGTCTGAGAGGGGAGTATACAGAGACTCTGGGAGAGACTGTCCGAGATCAGGAAAGCATTCCGAATAACTATTTTAATGTTTTCCCAAGTGCTTTTTTGAGTTATTCTATAGCTGAAGAGAATGAGCTTACGCTTAACTATACAAGGAGAATCTCTAGACCCGGTATCTGGGGTTTGGCACCTCTCTACAGATTACGGGATCAGTACAATTTCAGTATCGGTAATCCGTATTTACAGCCGGAATTCACAGACAGCTATGAGGTAGGCTACATGAAAGGCTGGGAAAAATATCTTCTCAATGCGACGGTTTATCACCGCTACAGTACGGATGTGGAAACCAGAATTACCATTCTGACAGATGATAATGTGGCTATCCAAAGCCGTCAAAATGCAGACACCAGATCCAGTACAGGTTTTGAGTTGATCAACCAGATCCAAGTCTTTAATAACCTTGATGCGACATTGACCGGAAATCTTTTCTATTCCAAGGTCAACGCAGAGAATATAGAGGAGGACTTTAGCAATGAGAACTTCAGTTGGACTTTGAATTTGCTCGCAAATTGGTTGATTCCAAATTGGTTTAGCGTGCAGGCTCAGGGAAACTACAGAGGTCCGATTGTCTTGCCTCAAGGCCAAATCGAGCCCCAGTACAGTTTGAACATGGGGATCCGAAAGGATTTGTTCAATGGTAAAGCCACCATATCTGCCAATGTCAGTGATATCTTCAATACCAGAAATTTCAGAATCACCACCACCAACCCCAGATTTGATGAAAGGCGGGTTTTTCAGCGGGAAACTAGAGTGGGAACACTTGCATTTACTTATCGATTTGGAGGATTCAAGGAGAAGAATGGTGAAAATAACAGCCGCAGAGAAGGAGGAGATAACTTCGGGGGAGATGATTTTTAGATTAGGGTAAGCTTTTTTACTTTTAGTGATGAGTCTATTGACAGAGCAAATCAAAGCATCGCTTACGGACAAAGCTAATCCTAAGAAAGCGATGTTTTTTCCCCGGTTTTTTAAATCCGGTCCCGGTGAATATGGTGAGGGAGACCTGTTTCTTGGAGTGTCAGTTCCCGAACAGCGGAAGATTGCCAAAGTGGTTTTCAGGGAAATAAACTTTACTGAGGTGGAAGAACTGCTTCATGATGCCTATCATGAGGTACGGCTCACTGCGATTTTTATCCTTGTCTATCGCTACCAAAAGTTAAAAACAGATTCTGACCGAAAGAAATTGGTGGATTTCTACTTGTCCCAACTTGATTATGTGAACAACTGGGACTTAGTTGATAGCTCTTGTCATCACATTCTCGGGCATTATTATTTGCATCTGGAGAAGGATCTCTTTTATGAGTTGGCTGAAACAGATCATCTCTGGCGACAGCGGGTGGCAATGATCAGTTCTTATTATTGGATCAAAAGAGGGTATTTCGATGATGCTTTGGCTCTAGCTGAGAAGCTGTTGTTTCATCCCCATGACTTAATTCATAAAGCTGTGGGCTGGATGCTTCGGGAGATCGGCAATAAGGATTTTGAAGTGGAAATGGAGTTTTTAAGAAAGCACTATACCACGATGCCCCGAACGGCTTTGCGGTATGCTATTGAGAAATTTGATCCAAGCTTGAGAAGGCTATTCCTTGACGGATCATTTGAGTAAGTATTTTAGTTCTTTAGAAATTGACACAGTCAGAAATAAGAAAATGTAAATTCGTGATCAGGGAAACTTTTGTCGATTAATAAACCTTACTCACATTCAATTGAAGAATAAAATCACCAAAAATTATGCAAAGACCCGACTTCAACATCGAAGAAGTAAATAAAATTATCCGTGGACGCAGATCCATGTTTGCGGCACAGTTCAAAGAAAATGATCCGGTAGATGATTCTATTATCGAAGAAATGCTGGAAAATGCACGCTGGGCACCTACACATAAAATGACTCAGCCATGGAGGTTTATTGTGTACACAGGGGATGGTCTGAAGAAGTTTGCGGACTATCAGGCTGATCTATACAAGCTTCGAGCAGAGAAGAATGGAACACCTTTTTTGGAAGCTACGTACGAGAAGTTCAAGCAGGGGCCTTTGAAGGCTTCTCACGTGATTGCGATCTTGATGAAAAGATCTGAAGGAATTCCCTTGATGGAAGAGATTGCAGCTGTTTCTATGGCAGTTCAGAATATGTATTTGACGGCTTCTGCCCATGGACTGGCGGCTTACTGGGGAACCGGTGGGCCGACTTTCTGGCAAGAAGCGAGAGAAGATTTCGGACTTGAGGGCGAAGATGCACTCATGGGCTTTTTCTATGTGGCAAAGCCGGCATCCGACAACTGGCCTGAAGGTAAAAGGGAAAGCTTGGATGAAAAAGTAGCTTGGATCAGAGAGTAAAGTATTCCAAAAACAGAAACGAGGCTGTCTCATAATTCATAATTGTCTCATTGAGCGAAGTCGAAATGAGCTTAATTAGCGCATAAAAGGCTTCGACTTCGCTCAGCCTGACAAGAAAACCTGATTATGAGACAGCCTCGTTTTTTTTTGAATATTCCGGTTAGAAACCTACAAAGGCAGGAGGTTCTACACCCTCAGCTCTCAGGTAAGCAATAGCAGCACCTCTATGATGTGTGGTGTGATCCATTAGCAAGGCCATCACCTGACGTCTAGTCACGTTATTCCCAAATACTTCGATAGTCTCACCTGCATCAGCATCAGAAAGCGCTTGCATGGTAGCTGTGCCATAATCGTAGCATTTTCCTATATAATCTGCCAACTCAGCTTTGGTTGCAGTGGCCATATCAATAGTGAATCCGGGGTCTCCACCTTTTAGAAATCCTTGAGAAATCCCTACGACGGCATTTCCAATGTGATGGATCTGCTCTTTAAATGACATAGCATCAGAATCAGTCCTGTAGTCCATGCCGGATTCAGGCATTTTTTCCAGTACGTCTATGGTAAATTGCTTGCTATTTTCCCATTTGCTGAGAAACTCTTCTTTGGTTGTTTGGGCAGAAACTGCTGTAGCAGCCAACATAAAAACGGCAGCCATCAGGGCACCTGAAAGGGAATGTAGTGCTTTCTTCATTTTGAATAGAGATTGGTTATTTGGTTAAATTTCAATTATTCCCGGGCCAAATCAAACTCTTTACCTAATTTTAAACCATGAGGAAATATCTATGGATCGGTCTGTTGCTAGTTGGATTAGCAGGATGCGATCAGTCATATCTGCCAAAGCCGCCGGGTTATAATCGGATAGATTTACCTGCCCGTTCTTTTGAGAAGTTGACAGAGGGGTACCCCTATCAAATAGACTATTCCAGTTATTCTAGGGTGGAAGCAGATTCTTTTAATATACACGAGAATGCTTGGGTCAATTTAAACTATGCGGATTTTGGGGCAAAAGTGCATTTGACCTATAAGAGAATCGATGGAAAAAATGTGGATTTTAAGCAACTGTCCAATGATGCTTTTAGGCTTACGGCACAGCATCAAGTCAAGGCTTATGGGATTGAGGAAGCTGTACTATTGACTCCCCGGGGATACACAGGAGTGGTGGCAGAACTTACCGGGGAGGTGCCCACACAGTTTCAGTTCTTTGTGACGGACTCTACCAAGAATTTTCTCAGAGGAGCCTTATACTTCAATACAGCGATGAAAAATGATTCTCTTTCTCCTGTAATAGAATTCATCAAGGAGGACATGGCCCACTTGATGAATTCAGTAAAATTTATTGATTAACCCAGTTTTTTCCAAGAACGGATAATAATTATTCCTCCGGTCAAAGCAATGGCGCCGGCAATAAATCCGGCCATCATATTTCCATAGATGAAAAATCCTGTGGAGAATAGTGCTGCATACACCATTAGAGATCCTATCATCATCAGGCCGATTTCTTTCGGAAGTTGACCGATTACTTGCTTTTCGGCAGGATACCTATCGAGTACTTTTTTCCAGCCAAATGCAGCAGGAGTAACTTTTCTATAGAAAGAAAGCAATACTTCATCCTTTTCGGGGGCAGTGACGAAGGTCACGATCAGCCAGCCAATTGTGGTAATGCTGACACTGTAGACAAGTTTCAGATAGGCCTGGTTTTCCGGAATCATGATCCAGTTTACCTTTGGATTGATCACCTCGAAGAAAATGGCCACTACAAATGAAATTGCCATGGCAGAAATTTCAGTGTAGGCGTTGATTCTCCACCAGAACCATCTTAGAATGAAAATCAGGCCTGTTCCGGCACCGATTTGAAGCAGGATGTTGAAGGCATCCAAGGCACTGGAAAGTGCTAGTGCCAAGGTCGCCGATAGGATCATCAAGACCACCGTGGAGATTCTTCCCACTGCTACCAATTCCTTGTCTGAAGCTTCCGGTTTCATGAATCTCAGGTAGAAATCATTCACTATATAAGATGATCCCCAGTTCAGGTGAGTGGATAGCGTGGACATCACAGCTGCTATCAATGAGGCTAGTACAATACCGATTAGACCCGTCGGCAGGTAGGTCAGCATGGCCGAGTATGCCAAATCGTCTCCCAGTTTATCTACAGGGATATTTGGAAATGCGGTTTGCAAATCCGAAATATTCGGGAAAATAATTAGGGATGAAAGTGCGATCAGAATCCATGGCCATGGGCGCATGGCATAATGCGCGATATTGAAAAACAAGGTCGCACCTATGGCATTTTTTTCATCTTTGGCAGAAAGCATTCGCTGTGCGATGTATCCCCCGCCTCCGGGCTCAGCACCGGGATACCAAGTGGCCCACCACTGTATAGCAATAGGCATCAGAAAAAGAGGGATGTAAGCGTTGGGATCAGAGAAATCAGGAAGAAAGTCCAGCTTTCCCGCCACATTCTCGTGTGTCAGAAGATTGTTCAAACTTCCGATCTCAGGAAGGTCTATTATAAAGTAAGCAGCTCCAAATGAACCGATCATTGCTATGAAAAACTGGAAGAAGTCAGTCAGCAAAACGCCTTTTAAGCCACCCAGTGAGCTATACACCACGGTGACAATAGAGGCAATCAGTAAAGTCTGAATAGGACTCAGGCCTAGCATTACACCGCCGATCTTGATGGCGGCGAGCGAAACTGTCGCCATAATCACCACATTAAAGAATACACCAAGGTAAAGCGCCCGGAATGCCCGAAGGAATGCAGCTCCCTTGCCGGAGTATCTTAATTCATAAAACTCCAAATCAGTGGTAACCTCAGATCTTCTCCATAGTTTGGCATAGACAAATACGGTCAACATGCCTGTAAGCAAAAACGCCCACCATGCCCAGTTGCCCGCGACCCCGTTTTTCCTCACGATATCCGTCACTAGGTTGGGAGTATCTGCAGAAAATGTAGTCGCCACCATAGATACGCCAAGTAACCACCAAGGCATGTTTCTACCCGAAAGGAAAAATTCTTTGGCAGAGGTTCCTGCTTTTTTCGATGTATAAATTCCTATCAATAGGGAGATAACAAAGAAAGAGGCAATGATCGCCCAGTCAATAGAGGTTACATTCATAATATATGGGATTAATGTATTCTTTAATTTTTTTTATAAAACACCTTCTACTTAAATAATAAATTTTGCTAATGTATTTATTTTCTGTCAAATGGAAAAAGTCTGAAGCAGAAGTTTACTCAGATTTTTGCCTTATTTGATCAATTCCAAAATAAAAGATTAAGAAAAAGGTTAGCCTTTCGGATAAGCGGGTCAATTTCCTATGAATTCGGTACGTTCTCTTTTCTGATATAAGCACTTTAGATGAATAACTGAAGGATTATAGCCTACTGGGGAGGGTTAGGGTGATGGATTGTACCTGTGTGAAAAAGGATGTAATTGAAATAGCAGCGTGCTAATTGGTCGACGAAGGAAGAAGGAATTAATAGAAGAATGATCAATGAGAAGATTTTTTTGTGCCGATAATTCTGATTTGCAAGCTATCCTATAGCTTTGGGCCATGGTAAAGGAAAACATCGCAGGTATTCTTGCTGCATATTCTTTCAATTCTTTCGAAGATTTTATATTTCATCCATTCGGGGCAGGCCTTATTCACGGGACTTACCTGATCGAATCGGGGAATTCTAAATATATCTTACAGGAGTTTAACAATTCTGTTTTCCCATATCCCGAGCGAATTTCGAACAATCAGCGATTGGTAAAGACTCAGGGTGACGAAAAGCTTCTGCCTTTCCGATTGCCTCTGCCCCTACCCAATTCGGCTAAAAAACTGATTACAGAATGGAATGGAAAGATATTCCGCCTGTTTGATTTCGTATCTGGGCAAACTATCCAAGAAATTACAGCACTGGATCAGGCGTATCTTGCCGCAAAAGCTTACGGAGTTTTCGCAGAATGGGGAAAAGAGGTAGATACGAAGCAGCTGCAGGAATGTATTCCGGATTTTCACCGGTTGGACCTACGCTTCGCAAAGCTTCAGGAAGTGGCAAGCGAAAGAGGGAATCCATCCACTGAAGATCAGAAACTATTGGATTTCTACTTGGGACAAGTGGAGCTGATTGCTGAATATAAAGATTATCAGGCTGTCTTACCGAATCGGTTGACGCACAACGATACCAAAATCAACAATCTGATTTTTTCACATGATCTTCTGAAAGTGGAGGCCTTGGTGGATTTGGATACGTTGATGAGTGGATACCTGATGTATGATTTCGGAGACTTGGTGCGTACCGTTGCATGCTCTGAGTCAGAGATCAGCGGAAATTGGGATGCGATTAAAGTTGAAATTCCTGTATTCGAACAACTGCTCAAAGGCTATTGGGAAGGAGTAAAATCCCTATGCTCAAAGAAAGAGACAAGGTCCCTGCTCTTGGCAGGGGAAGTGATGACTTGTATTATGGGACTTCGGTTTTTGACAGATCATTTGCAGGGAAATATTTACTACAAAGTGAATTATCCCGAGCAGAATTTTCACAGAGCAAAAAACCAGATGATTTTGCTCCAAAGCCTTCAGGCAAATAAGGCTGAATTGGAGGAAATCTGGAAGTCGGTCACGCAATCCTGAAATTGATTTCAGACAATTTCAGTCATTTTTATTGGCAATTGGACAGAGTGGCTTTAATTTGTCCTATCCCAAAAATCAAATTTCCTTGTCCGGTTTTTTTGACACCAAGATAGAATTTCTCAAAGGAGTTGGCCCACAGCGTGCCGCTCTGATCAACAAGGAGTTGAATATTTTCACCTTCGGGGAATTGCTACAGCATTATCCGTTTCGCTACGAAGACCGGACAAAATTTTTTAAGATTCGGGAGCTTCACTCTGATATGGAATCTGTGCAGGTGATTGCCAAAATCCGAAAGGTAGAATTGGTGGGAATGGGCAATAAAAAGCGCATGGTTGCCCACGTGGCTGATGAGACCGGGGAGATGGAGATGACTTGGTTCAAGGGGATTGCCTGGGTTCAAAAAAATATTGTCTCCGGAGCGGCTTATGTTTTCTTGGGAAAACCGGCCCAGTTTGGAAGAAAGTGGAGCATAGCTCATCCCGAAATGGAGCCTTTGACCACGGCAAATGAGAAAAGGAACAATTTCCAACCTATTTATTCCACCACTGAAAAGCTGAGAGCAAGATTTTTGGACTCCAAAGGAATTTCCAAAATCATGGAGCAACTGGTGCTGGTGTGTTTTCCGCATATTCAGGAGACCTTATCCAGTGAGGTAATGGAGCAATATCAGCTGATAGGGAAAAAGGAAGCGATACGGCAGATTCATTTTCCTACTGAGCCTAATCTTCTTCAGCGGGCTAGAAAACGCTTGAAATTTGAGGAGTTTTTCTATTTACAGCTCCGTCTGCTCACGCTGAAAGTGGCTAGAACGGAGAAGTACCGTGGCCAGGTATTGAACAATACTGAATTGCTGACGGAATTTTATACCAATCATATTCCCTTCGAGCTCACCAATGCCCAGAAGCGGGTAATCCGGGAAGCGTATAGTGATTTGAAGTCGGGCAAACAGATGAACCGCCTGATCCAGGGTGACGTGGGAAGCGGAAAAACCATGGTGGCATTTATCTGTGCACTGATAGCGATCAGCTCCGGTGCGCAAGCATGCCTGATGGCACCTACGGAGATTTTAGCTACCCAGCATTATGCGGGATTGAAGGAATTTGCCGATATGATGGGATTGAAAATTGCCTTGCTGACAGGCTCAGCCAAGAAATCTGCCCGAAAGGTAATCCATGAGGAGCTGCTTTCCGGTGAACTTAAGATTCTGATCGGTACCCATGCGCTTTTGGAAGATGTGGTACAGTTCCAAAACTTGGCGCTGGCCATTGTCGATGAGCAGCATCGTTTTGGCGTGGCTCAGCGGGCCAAACTTTGGGCAAAGAATGAGGAATTTATCCCTCATGTACTGGTCATGACAGCTACACCTATTCCACGGACGCTGGCGATGACGCTATACGGAGACTTGGATGTGTCGGTGATCGATGAGATGCCTGCGGGTAGAAAGCCGATCCAGACCGTGCATCGCTATGATAAAGACCGTCTGAAGGTTTTTGGCTTTATCAATGAGGAAATCAAAAGAGGCAGGCAAGTTTACATCGTCTATCCTCTGATCGAGGAATCCGAAAAAATGGATTTGAAAAATGTCATGGATGGCTACGAAAGTATTTCCCGAGCCTTTCCAAACTATCCGATCAGCATAGTAAATGGCAGTATGAAGGCCGATGCTAAGGAGTACGAGATGCAGCGTTTCGTCAAGGGAGAAACCAAAATCATGGTAGCGACAACGGTGATCGAAGTGGGTGTGAATGTGCCCAATGCTTCGGTGATGATTATAGAGAATGCAGAGCGCTTTGGACTGTCTCAGTTACATCAGCTGCGAGGAAGAGTGGGAAGAGGTGCTGAGCAGAGTTATTGCGTCCTGATGAGCAAGTATGAGCTTTCTAAAGATTCCCGTGTCAGACTGGAGACTATGGTTCGCACCAACGATGGTTTCGAGATCGCCGATGTGGATTTGAGATTGCGTGGTCCCGGGGATTTGATGGGAACGCAGCAAAGCGGGATTACCGATCTGCTGATTGCTGACCTGAGTAAAGATGCACCGATATTGACTTTGGCCAGAGATGCGGCGCAGCAACTATTGGCTGTAGACCCTGAGCTGGCTCAGCCTGAAAATCTACCTATTCTCAGACAAGTCAGACAACAAAAGAAAACTGCTGTGAATTGGAGTAGAATTTCTTAGAATTATAACACGATTTTAAGATTTTTAAATTCTCCCTTTGACCCATTTCCCACCCAAAGTCCAATCATTCCATTTTTCTTTTTAGAGAGACTTGACACCACCAAACAAGGGTCGGATTGGTTGTTTACGTAAACGCTGATCTTACCGTTGAGCTTAGTGATACGTACATGAAACCAATCATTTGGATCCGGGGCAGGTTCAAGCGAGTTTTCGTATTTAGCCGGGAATTTTTCCCGAAGCACATCCCAGGTATAATCTGGATTATAAGTATACTGGACAGCATGGGACTTTCGTGCTTCGTTTTGAAAATTGAAAGGTCTAAAATAAAGTGTTTCATACTCATACTCACTTTGAATATTGAAAGCCAAGCCTACAAAACTTGCCCCCTGTTTATCCTCCCCTTTGACATCAAGCTCTATGCTTCCATTTTTAAAATCAAAGTCTTTTAGAACCATCATTCCGTCTCCTTCCTCAGCATTCAGTTCTATGCCATTAGTCGTCGTTTTTGATGGCTCTCTATTCTGGACATACCAGAGATTACTATCGTGTAGGTTTGGTGTAAACTCTTGTGCAAATGCAACTTGAGCTAGTGTCACTAATACAAAAGAAATTATTGTGTTTTTCATGTGTTTATAATTTGTTTTTCAAAGGTCATAACCTGTCCCGACCTTCGGGAGAATCTCACTTGATGGATAATCATCCCAGGGTGTGCCACTTAGAATTATGCTCTATTTATCTTAAAATTGTTTTCCAGTTGTTTATCATTAGAATTTGGAGTTAATCCTTTTTCTTTTTCAAAGTCGCAAATTTTTCTCCATTGAAAATAATCTCCAACCCTGATACTACCTTATTGCTATCAAAGAGAAACTGAAATTCAGCATCGAACTCTCTCACAAAAAAAAGACTGTCAGATTTTGGATATGCAGTTGCATTAATATAATTCTGACTTTCAAAAATTAAGGAGTAAGCATTACTTGTGACGACAAGTTCGATCCCGTTTTCTGTCAAATATTTGCCCTCAAATGCTTTTAAAGATGCTTTTGGAAGTTTGGTCATGCGGTCGTCAAAACTGGGGTCAGGAGAAACCTTGACGTCGTTCAGATTGTCGAGTCTCATCATAGCCCCTGTACCCCATGCCTGATTTGCTATTCCTATTAACAGCTCATTTTGTCCCTTTTTTAAGGGCAATTCGAAAGATGTATTTTCTATAGATATTCTTCCATCAGGTTTCTTTGCCATTAGTCTTCCTTGCAAGTTTTTGTCTAAGTAGAGCATTTGACCATTCAGGAATACCCATGTTTCGGTAAGGAATCCAAAATCAACTTGCTTGGTTTGTTCTTTTTCTGACTCAATTTTCAGTTTGAGCCAATTCAATCTTTTTCCTTCTATTTTACCAAATAGCCTTGTCAGGTTTACTAAGCCTCTTCTTTCTGTCGTTATTATCTTCCATTCAGTATCCGGTGAAGGAAGATATTCATAACTAAAATCCACCTTATCAGGTATTTGTATTCCTTCACTCACAGCCCAGTTGCGGATATACCTGGGATCATTTGCTACAGGATCGATACCCGGTGAAGTAGAAAGACTACCTGTATTCTTTGGGTCAATCTTTACATTTGATATCTCCGCTTCTCCCTCAAAACCCAATAGTCCTGTCTCAAAATTTCCCTCCAGATGATCCACTTCTAAAGTTGGAGTTTCACTATTGATATAGATTTCCATTCTGGAACCTGAGACTACAAACTTGAAATGGTTCTTTCCCTCCAGACTAAAATTGGCATTTGATTGAAACTGAGGATAAATATTCCACATCAAAACGCCATCTATGTAGGGGGCATACTGAATAGCATCCATGGCAGTGGAATCCCCGGCTCTAGCAGTTCTTAGGTAGAAATATTCATTCTCATCCTTATTTTCCATCCTGAAGAAAAAGGAAAGTGCCTTGGTGGCAAATGAATCAAACTCGATAGTCCCATTGCTAAACTCAATGTTCTTCGCTACGACTTTCCCGGATGAAGGAGAAATAAGCATTTTTTCAACCCCATTCTTAGTTTTGAATTCAACAGAATTCGGCGTGAAATTCCAACTTTCGGAATTAAGTGGAATTGATTGACTATAGGCATTGAAAAAAAGGAAAAGTACAGCGCTATGTAGAATGAGTTTTTTCATTTTTGTTGGTTTAGGGTGCGAGAATATGGTTGCCAATTTAAGAGCACAGTCATTGAACCAAGGCTAAAAGGCTGTTCAAAAGCTGTTCAAGGCTTTTCACGAACTTTTTTCTGTGGGCAAAAAATCAAACTGTTATCTTTCTTTGTAGAAAACAGAGAATAACGAATGCTAAATAATCCATCCAGTTTAAAAAAATGCTTAGCACTGATTGAAGAAAATTTGGGTTGGGGTGACAGCCGGCATTGGAAAAATAATGATTTCGAATTATTGAGTGAGAAAATCTTTTCTAAAACAGGCGTAAATCTGAGCACAAGTACCCTAAGGAGACTTTGGGGAAAAGTCAAATATGAGAGTGAACCTCAGATTACTACCTTAAACGCACTGGCTAAATTTGTTGGATTTGATAGCTTTAGAGCTTTCAATGACTCAATTCACGAAGAGGTAGGAATAGAAACCCCTGAGCCCGAAAAACCGCAAGATGCACCGTTTCAAAAAAAGGGGGTGTTAAAATGGAGTTCAAAGCAGATTTCCGCCTTATTAGTTGTTGCTGCTTTAATTACTGTGGTCTTAGTCGGATGGGACTTTTTGGATAAAAAACCTGAACAGGCAGTGGACCCTGCAGCATTTACTTTTAGCAGCCAGCCTGTCACTTCCGGGGTTCCTAATTCGGTAGTATTTGAGTTTGATGTTTCAAGTGCGTCCACAGATTCTCTTTTTATTCAGCAATCCTGGGACACAAGCAAGAGGTTTAAAATCGATAAAAATCAAGATCAAGCTACTTCCGTCTATTACTATCCGGGCTATTTTAGGGCAAAACTGATTATGGGAGAAGAAGTGATGCAGGAGCATGATCTTTTAATAGCCACAGGTGGGTGGCTTTCACTTGTCGAAAAAGATCCTGTCCCCATTTATTTCAAAAAAGAGGTAGTTATCAAAAATGGTAAATTAGGCCTTTCTGAAAGCGATCTTCTGAGCAAGAACGTCAGTTTGCAACCGGAATTGCCAATTTCCCGGTTTTATTATGTGGAGGACTTTGGGGGGCTATCCAGTGATTCTTTTTCTTTGGAAACGCGTTTTCGGAATACCTATTCGGAGGGTAGTGGAACCTGTCAGTTTTCCCAGTTGGTAATTATTTGTCAGAATAGTGCCTTAATGATCCCGGTTTCGATCCCGGGATGCTCCTCTGAGATTGGTGTGTTTTTGGCAGGGGAAAGCATAGAGGGGAAAAAGGCTGACTTGTCAGGTTTTGGTGTGGATTCTTCAGAATGGGCTGAAATGCAAGTTTCTGTAATAAATAAGGAAGTGAAAGTCCACATGGCTGATGAATTGGTTTTACAAAAATCATTTTCTGAAGATGCGGGGGATATAGTGGGTGTTGCCTACTTTTTTGAGGGTACAGGTGAAATTGATTTTCTAAGGCTTTTCGATAAAAACCAGAAGGTAATCCTTAAGGAAGAGTTTTAGACTATGTCTTTTTTTGCTTAAACATCTCTCCAATTCTCCTAAAAATCTGCTTTTCCTTTTCCCAAAAGAAGGTGAACTGGCCGAAAATAAAGCCGTAGATCAGCAAAAAAATCTGGTATAGAGGCAGCACCAACAAGAGGTATAAAAATGTGTTGACAAATCCGCCTTTCTCGACCCCGAAAAAATCTAAGATTGGGTTTTTGATAAAAAGTATAGTGAAACCTGTACAGGCGAAAACCACCAGAACCAGAACGACCTGAAGCAGGCTATCCAATTTCCACTTGGTTTGTAGGCGCTTTAAGAACCCTGCTTTCTCTTTTTCATCTGACATGCCGTAAAAATAATCAGATTCAGTCTAAATAAAAGTGAGGCGATCTCAAAAGTGTTTCGTCATTGCGATCCGCCATAGGCGGAGAGGCAATCTAAGCCGATTTCGTTTGAATCGACATTGAGATCGCTTCGTTTCACCCGCGAAGACATTTTCCTTGACTTTTGAAACCGCCTCTTTGATTTTACCAAGTAAACAGGTCTTGATTAAGACTTTGAAGTGCCTCTTTCTTGAATTTGGAATCCACCAAGACGGATACATTATGGCGGCTACCACCGAAGGAAACCATCCGTACAGGATATTCTATCAGAGAATCAATGACAGATTGGATTGCTCCCTTGCTTTCCGAAACCATATTCCCCACGATGCAGATAATCGTCTGGTCACGGTCTACTTCCACATTGCAGAACGTGCCAAGCTCTTCCAGAATATGTTCCAAGTGACTTAAATCATCAATGGTGACAGAAACAGCCACTTCTGAAGTGGTGATCATGTCTATGGGCGTTTTATATTTCTCGAAGATCTCAAAGACCTTTCTCAAGAAACCGTAAGCCAGCAGCATGCGGCTGGATTTGATTTTGATGGCTGTGATTCCGTCTTTAGCGGCGATTGCTTTTACTCCTGTTGACTCTACTTTTGCTTTGATCAGCGTGCCGTGGGCTTCCGGTTGCATGGTATTGAGCAGTTTCACGGGCACGTTGAATTGCTGGGCTGGCCAGATGGATGCGGGGTGGAGAATTTTGGCGCCGAAGTAGGCAAGCTCTGCCGCCTCGTCAAATGACATCTCTGCGATGGGTCGGGTTTTGTCGACTATTCTAGGATCATTGTTGTGCATGCCGTCGATATCTGTCCAGATCTCACAGGCAGTAGCTTGGATTGCCGCTGCTACCAATGAGGCAGTATAATCGCTTCCACCACGTTTTAAGTTATCCACTTCATTCAGGTGATTTTTGCAAATAAACCCTTGGGTGATGAAAATGGTGTCATCGGGATGCTGCGCTAGAATTGACTTCAATCGGTCTGAAATTTTTTGCAATTCCGGCTCGGCATTTTCATCTATGCTCATGAAATCCAATGCTGACAGAAATACTGACTGAATCTCCAATTCTTCCAATAGCGTATGAAAAAGCTTGGTGGAAAGCAATTCACCCTGAGCGAGAATATCACGGTTGATCGCTTCATTGAAGGAGATTTTCAGCAGGATATTCAGAAACTCAAAATGTTCCTTGATGATTTCCTGAGCTTTTTCTCTAGCCGTTTCAGTTGTGACTAGCTTGGGATAAAAGTCGTTGTAATGGGCATGGAGTTCGTCAATTCTGGATTTTGCCAGGATTTTATCTGCCGCTGCCAACGCCTCACCGATGCTCACCAAGGAATTGGTGGTACCTGAAAGAGCAGAGAGAACTACGATTTTTGATTCATCACCACGGATGATCAGGTCTTTTACCTGGTGCATGCGTTCTGGACGGCCCACAGAGGTGCCTCCAAATTTCATGATTTTCATAGATTAATCAGTATAAGGTTAATAGGTTTTTGTTTTTAGAATCCAAGCATTTTGACAGCAGTGATAGCTGCCTCGTCGCCTTTGTTGCCATGCTTTCCTCCGGCACGATCCATAGCTTGTTGCTGAGTATTCGGTGTCAATACTCCGAAAATCACAGGTTTGTTATATTTCAAGGCTACGTTGGTGATGCCATGTGCTACCGCGTCGCAGATGAAGTCAAAGTGCTTAGTTTCACCCTGAATTACACAGCCTAGACAGATTACGGCATCTATACTTTCTTCCTGAGCTAGCCATTGGGCTGCCAGCGTGAGTTCAAACGAACCCGGAACATTTCTACGGATTATATTTTCTTTTTTTGCTCCATTTTCCAAAAGTGTCTGATAGGCACCGGAATAGAGTGCTTCGGTCACATCTTCATTCCATTCGGAGACGATGATGCCAAATGTTTTTTTAC
Source organism: Algoriphagus sp. 4150 (assembly GCF_031457395.1). Lineage (NCBI taxonomy): Bacteria > Pseudomonadati > Bacteroidota > Cytophagia > Cytophagales > Cyclobacteriaceae > Algoriphagus > Algoriphagus sp. 4150. The sequence continues at coordinate 122,831 of NZ_JAVDWS010000006.1, read as the reverse complement.
TGATGTCCTGAATATTTTTGGAGGAGTGGGCACTGAGGCTTTTAAGGGAAGTTGCCATATGGGGAAGCTTTTAGAGTTTAAGGCTTAAGAATCAAGAATCAAGAACCAAGAATCTGGATTTTGGAACCGTTGGATTATCGTATTCTGGGGAAGTAGAACTGATTTAAACAAAAAAAGAGTAAGACCACAGGGCCTTACTCTTCTTAGTATGCTATTCAAGAAGCATTACTTAGAGGCAAGACCTTCTAAGCGAGCTTTATGTTTTCGTGCTGCAGCAAATTCGAATGACTCGAAATACTTGTCCTCGATCTGACCATAAGCAGCGATTGCTTCAGCAGTTTTACCTGCCGCTTCGTATGCAATAGCCAATTTGTTCAAATACTTAGGAGTGAAAAACTTGTTTTCATCGTATTCAGCAGCCTTTTTATAGTTGGAAATAGCTTTGTCTGTATTTCCAAGCTCCATGTGGGTATCGCCGATAAGAGAATAGGCTTTAGCCTGTACAAGGAAATCATCAGCAGAAAACTGCTCCAATTCTTTCAATGCTTCTTCGTATTTTCTCTCAGAAAGGTAAATAGAGCCAATGTAGAAATGGGCAAGATTTGCAGCGTCTGTCCTTGGATAGTTATCCACTATCGTTAGAAATCCGGCATTGATGCCATCTCCGTTCAATGCTAACTGCACACTGTCTTGCTCGTAGAAATATACAGCTTGGAACATTTCCTTCTGTGCTTTTTCATTTTGGTTCTGTGTGTTGATTTGGAAAAATAAGATTCCTCCGATCAAAACCACTGCGGCGATTAATACGCCAGCCAGTACCTTGCTATTCTGCTTTAAAAAAGCCTCACCTCTGCCTAGTCTTGATGCTATCTCGGAAGGGTCTTCCAAAATATCATTGTGATGTTCCGGGTGTACTTTTTTAGTCTGTTTCGTTGCCATGCTACTCAAATTTCAGCCGCAAATATACGGTTTTTATAATTTCCTCAAAGCCCAATAAAAAAGCCATGAAAGCTTTCTGTCTTCATGGCTTTTAAGACGTTAGGATTTTGTTGATTTATTCCATTACAAAAGGATAGTCCTCTTGGATGTAAACATCCTTGAAGGCATCCTGCCCGTCAGGCCAAGGGGATTCTTCGGCAAATTTCACTGCGTCGGTTACTTTCTGCTTCACCCCTTTGATAATTTCTTCGATCTCTTCCTCGCTGAGGATATTGTTTTCTTTGATCGTAGCAAGTACCTGCTCCACAGGATCACGCTGCTTGTATTCCTCTACCTCTTCTTTAGTTCTGTATTTCTGAGGATCAGACATCGAGTGTCCTTTGTATCGATAAGTCCGCATTTCGAGCAAGGTAGGTCCGTCGCCTCTTCTTGCTCTATCAGCTGCCTCGGCTACTGCTTCGTGTACAGCTTCCACATTCATCCCGTCCACTGCAAAAGAAGGCATGTCATAAGACTCTCCCAATGTAGATAGATCTTCCACATTCGATGATCTCCTAACAGGAGTTCCCATTGCGTAGCCGTTGTTTTCGATTACGAAAATCACCGGGGTTTTGTAAAGCATAGCCAAATTCAACGCTTCGTGAAAAGCACCTTGGCGTACAGCACCATCACCCATGTAGCAAATAGCTAAGTTTTTGGTGCCTTTATATTTCTCTGCGAAGCCCATTCCTAGACCCATAGGGATTTGTGCCCCTACGATTCCATGACCTCCCATGAAGTTCTTTTCTTTGTCGAAAATGTGCATGGAACCACCTTTTCCCTTGGTAGTACCTGTTGCTTTGCCGAAAAGTTCAGCCATGACAGCTCCCGGGTCAGTGCCCAATCCAAGTGGATGGGCATGACAGCGATAAGCTGTAATCCACTTGTCGTCTTTGGTCAAGGCAGAAATAGCACCGGATGCACAAGCTTCCTGACCAATGTATAAATGACAGAATCCTCTGATTTTTTGCTGACCGTAAAGTTGCCCCGCTTTTTCCTCAAACCTCCTCATTAAGAGCATGCTCTCGTACCAAAAGGTGTAGGTCTCCTTCGAATATTTTACTTTTGATTTAGTTGCTGCAGTTTTCTTTGCCATATCGTACTGATGAAAATATGCTAATTTTAGGTCTCAAATATAATCATCCCGCCCTAAATAACAGGCTCCCTTCGAAATAATTACCCAATCTCATGCACTTGAAGTCTCTCGAACTCTTACAATTCAAAAACCATGAGAAGACTAGAATTCAATTCTCCAACGTGATAAATTGTTTTGTGGGGTTGAATGGCAGTGGAAAAACCAATGTGCTCGACGGGATACATTACTTGTCCCTGACCAAAAGTGCAGTCCAGTCCAGCGATAGCTTAAATGTGCAGCACGAGCGGGATTTTTTTGCCATCAAAGGGCAATTTGAACTGGCAGATGAAAAGCCGCTGGAAGTGAGATGCACGGTGGAATTGGGAAAGAAAAAACAGATTTATCAAAACGGAAAGGCACTCGCCAAAACGTCCGAGCATGTGGGGCGTATTCCTTTAGTCTTGATTGCCCCTGATGATACGGAGTTGATCAAAGGTGGAAGTGAGGGGCGAAGAAAGTTTTTTGATGGGCTGATTTCTCAGCTTGATCATACGTACCTGGATCAGTTGATTCGGTATCATCACTTCTTAAAGCAGCGAAATGCTCTGCTGAAAAAGTTTGCAGAGACCGGGCGGCGCGATTTGACCCTTTTGGATAGTTACGACAGTGAACTGATCGAACTCAGTTTAAAATTGGCATTAAGGAGAAATGAGCTATTGGCAGTAATGGCACCTTTATTACAAAGTCATTATTCCCAAATATCTCAAGGGCAAGAGCTTGTCAGTGTGATCTATGAGACTGAGGCATTGCGTGAAGATTTTGCCGATTATTTCAAAAGCTTGCGGAAAAAGGATTTGATCACCAAAAACAGCAACGCGGGCATTCATAAGGATGATTTCGCTTTTATGATAGGAGGACATCCCATCCGTAAGATTGGGAGCCAGGGACAGCAGAAGTCCTATATCATCGCACTGAAACTAGCCCAATTTCAGATTTTTGAAAAAGAAAAAGGGGATAAACCGATTTTGCTGCTGGACGATATTTTTGACAAGCTGGATGATCTGCGAATTGCCCAACTGATGAAATTGATCTCACAGCATATGTTTGGGCAGATATTTCTGACAGATGCCAGACCGGAGCGGTCAAAGAAAATATTAACTGAATTGGATTGTGAGGTGTTTTTCTTTTCGATAAATGAAGGAATCATTAAGGCCGATGAATAAAAAAAGGAGCCGAAGCTCCTTTACCTTATTCCCATAGATCAGCGGGATAATCCCCGGCCTCATGCAGTTTTTTCAGGGAATCGATCACCACGGGTTTATCTTCTGTATAGGTGACGCCAAACCATATTTTTCCGCCTTCAAGTAGGTCAAATGCCGCTTCATTGGCCTGTATCAGATTATTTGCTACAGTAGGAATGTAGAATTCAGATTTGAGATTGTCGAGATTCTCCGGAAGAAACTTATTCCACATTTTCTCGATGTCAGTAAACACATTCTGGTGAAAGCCCCAGAAGTTCATGCTCACAGGCGTACCTTCTGCAATTTCCAACACTTCATCGTCTCCTTTGCTAACTATTTTGTCACCTTCACGAGCGATGGAAGTTCTTTCCACCATTCCGATCAAGTGGCCTTTTTCATTGGTTTCGCAGACCCCACGGCTTACGGTGCCATTCTCAGAAAGTACATTCTGAATAGCATAACCCACCATCGCATGAAGGTCCGGCTTTACTTCAGTCATCAGGAATTTGCCAATCGCATCGAAAGCTTCTTTTCCATAAAAATCATCCGCATTGATCACCGCAAATGGCTCTTTGATGACATCCTTGGCACAAAGCACGGCATGGGCTGTTCCGAATGGCTTCTTGCGCTCCGCCTGCTTCAATTCTGAAGGGACAAAGCTGTCCAGCGATTGGACTACAAAGTCAGCTTCGATTTTGCCCTTAAGTTTTGGGAGAAATTTCTCTTTGGCTACTTCCAGGATTTCTTCCCGCACGATAAAGACCACTTTGCCAAAACCTGCTCTAATAGCGTCAAAAATAGAATACTCCAATATGGTTTCTCCACTTGGGCCGAATCCGTCGATTTGCTTGTTTCCTCCGTAGCGGCTTCCCATTCCGGCAGCAAGTACAAGTAAGGTAGGTTTCTGGTTCATATGTAGGTTCTTAAAACGATGGCAAAATTAAGTTTTTATGTTGGCGAGGCAAGTCGAAGTTGGTGAATCATGAAAAGCTATTCGTTTTGATTTGAACCGATATTATTAATATTTATATTTTTCAATTTGAATATTGGCTTTGTTTATACCTTCTAATCGAATATTTCCTAAGAATATTTTGATTGAAGGGTAAATTTTTATCCGAAATATGAATTATTTTAATTTTCTGTTTAGTTTTATGCCATAATCTCAAAAAACCATTAGACCCATTGAAAAAAATGAAAAAAATTGAAGCGATTATCAGGACTTCCCGCTTTGACCAAATCCACACTTGTGTGGCAGCACTTGGGGTAAAGTTTCTCACTTTTTATGAAGTGAAAGGGATGGGCTTGGAGCATGCCAGGCTTGAAATGTATCGTGGTGTTCCTTATGAACCCGCCTACATTCCTAGGACTAAAATCGAAATTGTCACTGTTGAAGAATTGGTGGAGCCTGTGATCAACTGTATCCTGACTGAAGGCAACACCGGTCAGGTAGGAGACGGGAAAATCTTCGTTTATGACGTCTTGGAAGCGTATCGTATCAGAAACAGCGATACAGGCGAGCAGGCACTTTAATCTTATTCACTTAATTCACCGAACCTATTTTATCTAATGCAAGACTTATTTACCGTCAATAATTTATGGATGATGATCGCCACTACCATGGTTTTCATCATGCACTTGGGATTTGCCAGCTTGGAAGCCGGACTTACCCGTTCTAAAAATACCGTGAACATCCTGTTCAAAAACACCATCATCCCGGCAATTGGACTTTTGACTTATGCTTTTGTTGGGTTCAATTTAATGTACCCTGGAGCAGAGTATGCAGGCTCGTTCTTTGGATTTGCAGGCTTTGGGCTCTCACTGCCGGAAGGCTGGGATACTAGCAACTACAATGAGGGATATACCTTCTTTACAGATTTTATCTTTCAGGCGATGTTTGCAGCTACTGCCGCTACGATAGTATCCGGAGCAGTGGCTGAGCGGGTGAAACTGGGGCCGTTTATCTTCTTCTCTATTCTCTATGTGGCTATTTGTTACCCTATCGTAGGGATGTGGAAATGGGGAGGAGGATTCTTGGATACTCTTGAGACGCCATTTTATGATTTCGCCGGATCTACTATCGTACACTCGGTAGGCGGATGGGGCGCCCTTATAGGAGCAGCTTTGTTAGGTCCTAGAATTGGCAAGTACACTTCTCGGGGTATGACTGCGATTCCGGGTCATAATATTCCCTTGGCTACTTTTGGTGTGTTTTTGTTATGGTTCGGATGGTTTGGATTCAACGGAGGTTCTGTCCTAAGCGCTGATCCGGGATTGGTGTCCAAGGTTTTTGTGACCACATGTATGGCAGCAGCAGCAGGAGCTATTGGTGCACTGATTGTTTCCTACCTGATGTTCAAAACATATGACATCACTATGGTGTTGAATGGGATTTTGGCAGGCTTGGTAGGGATCACTGCGGGTGCGGATTTGATGGGAGTTACTTCATCGATCATCATCGGTTTGATCGGTGGTGGCTTGATCGTCTTGGCAGTGGTGTTCTTTGACAAAATCAAAGTGGATGATCCTGTAGGTGCGATTTCAGTCCATCTGGTAGGTGGTATCTGGGGAACTTTGGCAGTTGGGATCTTTGGAGATTTGGCCGGCGTGAGCCAGTTTGTTTCTCAGTTGATAGGGGTCGCTGCGGTAGGTCTGTTCTGTGTTGTTTTCGCGGGAGTGATTTTCTTTGTGATGAAAAAGACCGTCGGTATCCGGGTAGATGAGGCTGAAGAAACGGAAGGATTGGATATCAATGAGCACAGCATGCGTGCATATCCGGATTTTGCAACAAAAGATTAATTAAAGGAGGACCAACTATCCTATATGAAAAAGCCCCGCCCATCATTTGGCCGGGGCTTTTGAATTAAATTGCAGGTTCGAAATATCTATTGAGAATTAAATGGTGCATTTTGCCAAACATCAGGTAACACCATTCTCTGAATTCCTGAACCTCAGTAGGGGAAATAAGCCTTAAGCCTTTTCTCAGCTCACGCTCAAACAAATACTTCGAAAAGCTGACCTTTTGTAAGATAGTCTTCACATATTCGATCATAGTCTAAAGAGTTTAGGGTTTTAACTGATTTTAAGTTTCAATACGGAGGCATTTATCCATATGTTGCGTTATTTTAGAAATCAAAGAGTAGAATATTCCCTATTTTCGCAACCATGATTAAAACGCTTGCCCAATTCATTTTCGTATGTGGCCTAATCTTATTTTCAGGATGGGCTATAGCTCAGGACGTTCAGATTGAGCTTGGACCTGCTGAGATCGGTTTGAATGAAACTTTCACTATCAAAGTAACACTCAGCAACGAGAAAATCAAATCTTACGACCAGTTTCCGGATATACCGGGTTTTCAGAAGCAGGGGATTTCCCAATCCTCCTCTATGAACCTGATCAACGGACAGATGAGTAGTTCCAACAGCATCATCCAGTATTATAAGCCAACTAGAAAGGGAGAGTTTACATTGCCTTCATTTGAGCTTGCTATCAATGGCCAGTCTTATTCTTCTCCAGGAAAAAAAATCACTGTGGGAGATGCGGCAAGTGCCGGCAGTGGACGGGGCTCAGCTACTGATCCTTTTGCGGATTTCTTTGGGCGGCCGGCTGTGGAAGATCCCGAATATGTGGAGCTGGAAGATGATGCTTTCTTTGCGGTGTCTGTGGATAAAGAAGAGGTCTATCAAGGGGAGGGATTCGATCTGAGTTTGGCATTTTACATATCCGAATCCAATCAAGCTCAGTTTAATTTTCATGAGCCGGGTAGACAGCTGGATGATATATTGAAGAAGATAAAGCCTAAAAATGTCTGGGAAGAAAATTTCAACATCAGCAATATCGATCCGGAACAAGTCACAATCAACGGGAAAAGATGGACAAAATTCAAGGTGTATGAGGCTACTTTTTTCCCTTTTTCCGAAGGAGAAATAGCTATCCCAAGAATACCGTGGGAGATGGTCAAATATAAAATTGCCAAAAACCCGAGTTTCTTTGGGGCAAATAGACAAGAGGATTTCAAGACCTTCTTTTCTACTCCAAAAACGATAAAAGTCAAGCCTCTTCCGCCGCATCCTTTGAAAAATGAGGTAAGTGTGGGGAAGTTTCAGATTAGAGAAAACATCACATCAATTGAAGTGGAAACCGGTCAGGGATTTGACTACAATTTCGGGATAAGCGGTGTCGGTAATATCAATGCGGTATCAGCTCCCAAAAGACTCTCCACTGCCAATCTGAATACCTATGATCCAAACGTACGCCAGCAGATCAACCGTGGCTACGGCCGGGTATCGGGAATCAAAGAATTCAATTATTACATCACCATCAATGAAGCAGGAGAGATAGATCTTGGGAAGAATTTTGAATGGATATACTTTGATCCTGAGCGTGCGGTATATGATACCCTGAGACCGAAGGCGAAGATCACTGTGGTGGGGGAGAGTAAAGTCAATCAGGCAATTTCCAGCCAGCGTTTAGGAGGCCTTTATGACCGGATACCCACGGAAGACAACCGGTTTTTAAACGAGAAATATAAATACTATTTTACGGTCGCAATCAACGTTTTACTGCTTATAGCAGTGGCATTGTTGGCTGTATTGATAATCAGAAAGAGATAATGGGCAATTCATTTGGAAAGCTATTCAAGATCACCACGTATGGTGAGTCACATGGATTGGCTTTGGGGGTAATCATCGAAGGATGCCCCGCAGGACTGAAAATAGATGAGGATAAACTTATCGCAGAGATGCAGCGAAGGAAGCCGGGTCAGTCCAAAATCACCACTCAACGTAAGGAAGAAGACGAATTTGAGATCAAATCGGGTGTTTTTGAAGGAGTGACTACCGGTACTCCCATTGGAATTGTGATTGCTAATTCCGATCAGAAAAGTAAGGACTACTCTCATATTTCGGACAAGTTTCGTCCGTCCCATGCAGACTTTACCTACTTCGAAAAGTATGGACTAAGAGATTATCGCGGAGGAGGAAGAAGCTCCGCCAGAGAAACGGCTGCCCGCGTGGTAGCGGGGGCGATCGCAAAGCAGCTTTTGGAGACTAAAGGAATCAGTATTCAAGCCTATGTCTCTCAGGTAGGTGATTTGAAGTTGGGCAAAAGCTACACTGAATTAGACCTCACAAAGGCCGAGGAAAATATCGTGAGATGCCCCGATCCGCTAGTCGCTGAGGAAATGATAGAATTGATCGATTCTGTACGAAAAGATCGGGATACCATAGGCGGAGTAGTGAGCTGCGTGATCAAAAACACTCCTGTTGGGATAGGGGAGCCGGTATTTGACAGGCTGCATGCCGAGCTGGGTAAAGCTATGCTAAGCATCAATGCCGTGAAAGGGTTCGAATATGGAAGCGGCTTTGAGGGGGTGAAAATGAGGGGATCTGAGCACAACGATACGTTCGTCCAGGAAGGGGACTCAGTACGTACCTTGACCAATCATTCCGGAGGTATTCAGGGCGGAATATCCAATGGAGAGGATATATATTTCAATGTGGCTTTCAAACCGGTAGCTACTATAATGAGGGATCAGGACTCAGTGAACGAAGCAGGTGACTCTGTGGTGGTCTCCGGAAAGGGCCGTCATGATCCATGCGTAGTGCCTAGGGCCGTACCGATCGTGGAAGCAATGGCGGCTTTGGTCATAGCTGATTATATTTTGTTGGCAAAAAGCAATAAACTGCAAGACTTCTAACCCAAATATGATGTTTAAAAAGATACCCTTACATACCCAAATTATCATCGGACTTGTTCTGGGGTTGATTTTTGGTTTAGTTGTCATTAAAACTTCCATTCCGAATTCTTTTACGATAAATTATATCAAGCCATTTGGGACGATTTTCATCAATGGCCTGAAAATGATCGCCGTGCCGTTGGTATTGGCATCGCTGATAGTCGGAGTGTCTAATTTGGGAGATATATCCAAATTGAGTCGAATCGGCGGAAAAACAATTGGGACATATCTGTGTACCACCGTCTTGGCAATCACAATTGGCTTGGTGCTGGTAAATGTGTTTAAGCCCGGCAAAAGTTTGCCTCCTGAAACCCGGGAGAACCTTATGTCTTTGTATGAGGGGGATGCAGGATCAAGAGTGGGGCAAGCGGCAAAATTGCAGGAGCAAGGTCCGCTGAAGCCGTTGGTGGATATCGTTCCTGAGAATGTTTTCAGAGCCACAACAGACAATGCGGCCATGCTACAGGTGGTTTTCTTTGCTATTCTTGTGGGGATTGCTCTTTTGCAAGTACAAAAGAGTAAGGCAGCGCCTGTTATAGCATTTTTTGACGGGATGAATGATGTCATTATCCAGATCGTGAACTACATCATGATGATTGCTCCTTATGGGGTATTTGCTTTGATGGCTTCTTTGATCGTGGAAATTGCCGGAGAAAACCCGGACTCGGCACTACAGCTATTGATGGCATTGTTGAAATATAGCTTGGTAGTATTGGGAGGATTGTTTACCATGATTTTGGTAGTTTATCCGGCGATTTTGATGGCATTCACCAAAGTTAAATACAAGGATTTCTTCAAAGCAATTAGACCTGCCCAATTGTTAGCGTTCTCTACCAGTTCTAGTTCTGCTACTCTTCCTGTCACGATGAAGCAAGTGGAAGAAGAATTGGGTGTTTCGGAAGAGGTTTCCAGCTTTGTACTGCCCTTGGGAGCCACGGTGAATATGGACGGAACCAGCCTTTACCAAGGCGTTGCGGCAGTATTTATTGCGCAGGCTTTGGGGATGGAATTGAGCTTGACTCAGCAGTTGATGATCGTATTGACCGCCACGCTCGCATCAATAGGTTCTGCGGGAGTTCCCGGAGCGGGATTGATTATGCTGATCATCGTATTGGAATCTATTGGCGTGCCTGCTGCAGGAATTGCATTGATTATTGCTCCTGACCGTATTTTGGATATGTTCCGGACGGTGGTGAATGTCACCGGCGATGCCACAGTTTGTACTATTGTAGCAAGCACCGAAGGAGAATTGCCGGATGGCTTGATAAGAAAGTCAAATCCGTTGACTCCTAATGATTCCGTTGACTCCTAATGATTAGAAATAGTAGCTTGGTATGATTATCCGCAATGTTGGCGGTCATTGTAAAACGACTAACAACTAAGCATTAAAAAAAGTTTTTAAAACTAATAATTGCCAACAGAATGACCATACGATTTCTCTTTTTAAGCCTTGTATTACTTCTGACAGGCAATACTATTTTTGGACAGACTAAGCAAGACAGCCTAGAAATAAAACAAGCGGCTCTTGATTACATTGAATCACAACACAAACCAAATCCTTTACAAATGGGACGTGCCTTGCACCCAAGAATGGTAAAGAGGACATTTTGGAAAGACAAAGCAACAGGTAAAGACTATGTTCGGGAGACAACTACTGAAGCTATGGTCTTACTTGCCGAAAGCTATAATAAGAATGGTGATAAGTTTCCATCCTCGCCAAAGAAAGAGGTGAAAATGCTTGATGTTTCGGAGCGGACAGCCTCTGTAAAATTAATTGCTGACGAATGGATTGACTATATGCACATTGTCAAATTAAATGGAACTTGGAAAATTGTAAATGTGCTTTGGCAATTTAATGACACCGAACAGCACTAAACAATTTAAAAAGTTCAAAAGATAAAAACGAATCGCCAAACGATGCCAGTAGCCGTAATTCCCCTTGTTTACTGGCTAGAAGACCGATGACGGTGCCTTGACCTTACCTGATTTTGGTTGTCACATTCTTGTCTTCTGGACGGTTAAATTAATCGTTTCATTATTATCTCTCTTGGTTGTTCAGGGTTACTCGGTTTTTAGTATTAAGGTGTAGGTGAGAGTGGCAATTCTTGAATTTGCTATCTCTTATATCGCTTTTGAACCCCTACTGGCAGAAAATCAGCTATATATGTAAAAACAAAAATGGCCCCGTCAATGCGACGGAGCCATTTTTGTTTTTGGGGTAAACTGAATCCTACTTCAGGCTTCCGGTCATCTCTTCAGGTTTCACCCACTCAGAGAATTGCTCCGAAGTAAGCAAATCCAAAGCGATGGCCGCTTCTCTCAGGCTTGTACCTTCTTTATGTGCTTTCTTGGCAATAGCAGCTGCGTTTTCATATCCGATGTGCGGATTCAGAGCAGTTACCAGCATCAGTGAATTTTCCAAGTGTCTCTGAATCAGTGTTGTATTTGGCTCAATACCTACAGCACAGTGATCATTGAATGATACACATGCATCACCGATCAGACGGGCAGAGTTAAGGAAGTTGGAAGCAATCAGGGGCTTGAATACGTTCAATTCAAAATGCCCATTTGAGCCCCCGATGGAAATGGCAACGTCATTTCCCATTACTTGGGCGGCAACCATGGTCAAAGCTTCTACTTGGGTAGGATTGACTTTGCCGGGCATAATGGAGGATCCGGGTTCGTTTTCGGGAATCAAAATCTCACCGATTCCGGATCTAGGTCCGGAGGAAAGCATTCTTACGTCATTTGCAATTTTCATTAGCGAAACTGCCAGTTGCTTCAGCGCTCCGTGAGTTTCTACCATGGCATCATGCGCAGCCAGGGCTTCAAATTTATTTTCGGCAGTCACAAATGGCTGACCGGATAGCTCAGCAATTTTCTTTGCTACCAGCTCAGAATACCCTTTTGGAGTATTCAGTCCTGTTCCAACGGCAGTACCGCCCAAAGCTAATTCTGATAAATGAGCTAAGGTGTTTTTTAGGGCTTTTAAGCCGTGATTAAGCTGCGCTACATAACCGCTAAACTCTTGGCCAAGCGTGAGAGGAGTCGCATCCATAAAGTGCGTGCGGCCGATTTTCACTACGTCTTTGAACGCTTCAGCTTTTTCGGCAAGTGTGTCTCTGAGTTTTTCTACTCCCGGGATCGTAGTCTCCATCACCATTTTGTATGCAGCGATGTGCATAGCTGTCGGGTAGGTGTCATTGGATGACTGTGATTTGTTTACATCGTCATTTGGATGAATTTTCTTTTTTGCATCTTCCAAAGAACCACCAAGCAGCACATGGGCACGATAAGCGATCACCTCGTTGGAGTTCATATTGGATTGAGTACCGGACCCGGTTTGCCAGATTACCAGCGGAAACTGGTCGTCGTGTTGTCCTTCCAAAATCTCGTCACATACTTTGCTGATAATATCTGCTTTGGCTTGGTCCAATACCCCCAACTCCGCATTGGTCAGCGCCGCGGCTTTTTTCAAAATCGCAAAAGCTTTGGTGATTTCTATAGGCATGCGGTTTTTCTCACCGCCGATTTTGAAGTTGTTAATGGATCTTTGGGTCTGCGCGCCCCAGTATTTGTCAGCAGGAACCTCTACAGGCCCCATGGTGTCTTTCTCTATGCGGATGCTCATTATAGTATGTTTTATTGAATCTTTTTTGCGGTGCTAAATTAAGCCCAAAAGCCATTTTTCCCTAAGAATAGAAGGCTTAATCCTTCATTTGGAAATTGATCAATTGGTGGAAAACTTTTCGGGATGCTTTCACTTGCCTGTTGAAGAAATACATGGCTATTATGTAATTGACTAAGCCTACTAAAAAACAGATGATGGCATATCCGTAGTTGGGGTTAAGAAATAAATAAACTAGCGTGAATGCCAACAAAATGATGGACCAAAATGCGATGAAAAAAAGTGCGCCCGGAAACATGCGGTAATTGATAAATAGAATACATCCCCGTGGAGTGGCTTCAATTTTCCCCAAAATCAAAGGGAGAAATGTGTCCCCTCTGTTTACAACTTTTGAGATTCTAAATCCTTTTTTCCCTACCAACCCATTGAAGAGGATGTCTCCTCTGGCTTGGGATCTTGGGTCGAGGTAATTCACCTCCCGCGTCACCTTATTCAGGTGTGTTAGCACCTCTTCTTTGGAAAGGGCGCTGACTAGGGTTTCGCTATCGTAGGGGAAAAGATTCAAAATTTGCTATTTCACAGCAATGCAGGAGATTTCTACATTGACGTTTTTGGGGAGCTTACTTACTTCTACTGTTTCTCTGGCAGGAGGGTTTGATTTGAAATACTGACCGTACGCATCATTGATGGTGCCAAACTCATCCATGTTTTTGATGAAAATACTGCATTTGGCAATATCCCCGAAAGTGAAACCGGCAGCTCTGAGGACAGCTTCCAGATTTTTCATCACTGCATGGGTTTCTTCCGTGATATTCTCGTTGATCAATTCGCCAGTCTCTGAATCCAAGGCAATCTGACCGGAGACATAGAGCGTATTTCCTGCCAATACTGCCTGAGAATAGGGGCCGATCGGGGCGGGAGCTTCTTTAGTGAAGATGATTTTATTCGACATTCTTATTCAATAATTTATGTTTTCGGAACCTGTTTTTCTATAACTCCAATTGTTTTTAACTGCGACTGCGACTGCGACTGCGACTGCGACTGCGACTGCGACTGCTTACTTCCTTTTCGCTTCATTCCAATACACATCCATCTCAGCCAGCGTCATTTCGCTAAGCCTTTTTCCTGAATCCTTTGCGGCTGTTTCCAAGTACTGAAAACGTTTGATGAATTTTTTATTTGTCCGTTCCAATGCCTCTTCCGGATTGATATCTATAAATCTGGCATAATTGATCAGAGAAAACAACAAGTCTCCGAATTCTCCACTGGCTTTTTCCTGATCGATCTCCATAGTATCTGCAACGTTGAATTCTTGTTTGAATTCCTGCATTTCCTCTTCCACTTTCTCCCAGACCTGACTTTTCTCTTCCCAGTCAAAACCTACTCCCCGCGCTTTTTCTTGGATACGCATTGCTTTGATCAGTGCGGGGAGTGATTTTGGTACGCCTCCAAGTACAGATTTATTGCCTTTCTCGGTAAGCTTTATTTTCTCCCAATTCTGCTTTACGGCTTCTTCATTGTCCGCCTGAGTGTCTCCATAGATATGGGGATGTCTTCTGATCAGCTTCTCGCAAAGCTCATCTATCATCGTTTTCATATCAAAGTTGCCTTCTTCTGATCCGATTCTTGCATAGAATACGATGTGAAGGAGAATATCACCTAATTCTTTCTTGATTTCATCAGGATCACCCTCGAGTATTGCATCAGAAAGTTCAAAAGTTTCTTCTATAGTTAAGTGTCTAAGACTTTCTGTGGTTTGTTTTTTGTCCCAGGGGCATTGCTCTCTGAGTTCATCCATGATGGTAAGAAGTCTGTCGAAAGCTGCCAATTTCTCGGCTCGGGTACTCAAATTTGTCATGGGTGAGGAAACTATGCTGTAATTAGAAACGTTTTCGAAGTAAAGCCTTAAATTTGCGCAAATTTATCCGTTATGACAACCGTATTTCTAACACTTGGTTTCGTTGCTTTATTCTTCATTTTGATGTCGGTAAGGCTTTTATTCCTTAAAAACGGCGAATTCAAGGGCACTTGTGCCTCTCAAAATCCTTATTTGAATAAAGAAGGCGGAACCTGTGGTTATTGTGGGAAAACTGTAGATGCAAGTAGCAGCTGTGGCAATCCAGACAATGAAGTGGACAAGGTTCTGGCTAAATTCAAGTAAAAGTAATCCTGTCAGCCGGCAGGATTTATCAGTTTTTAACCTAATCAAATTATTGTACGTGTCACTAATTAAATCAATCTCTGGCATCAGAGGAACTATCGGCGGTAAAGCCGGCGATGGACTTACTCCCATTGATATTGTCAAGTTTACCGCAGCTTATGGAGCATGGGTACTTGAGAAAACAAAAAATCCCAAAGTAATAATAGGAAGAGACGCCCGTCTCTCCGGTGAAATGGTTTCCGGTTTGGTTTCAGCTACACTACAAGGTTTGGGTATCCATGTGATCGACTTGGGTTTGAGTACTACACCTACTGTGGAATTTGCTGTTCCATTGGAAAAAGCCGGAGGGGGGATTATCCTTACTGCCAGTCATAACCCCGCACAGTGGAATGCGCTTAAACTTTTGAATGAAAAAGGAGAATTTATTTCAGATGCTGAGGGAAAGGCTATCTTGGAGAAAGCTGAAAAGGAGGATTTTTCCTTTGCAGAAGTAAAAAAACTCGGGCGCTATTCTCAAATCAGCGATTACATTGAGCGCCATGTCCAGCATGTGTTGGGGCTGGAATTGGTAGATGTAGAAGCGATCAAAGCCCGGAATTTCAAAGTAGTGGTGGATGCGGTAAATTCCACAGGCGGAATAGCGGTACCTATGCTTTTGAGAGCTTTGGGGGTGACGGAGATTGAAGAAATGTACTGTACACCTGATGGGCATTTCCCGCACAATCCGGAGCCATTGCCTGAGAATTTGAGAGATATTTCCCAGAAATTGGAAAGAGGAAGCTACGATCTGGGTATTGTGGTGGATCCTGATGTGGATAGATTGGCATTTATCAATGAAGATGGATCTGCCTTCGGAGAAGAATATACCTTGGTCGCTGTGGCAGATTATGTGCTGTCAAAGACTCTGGGGAATACAGTTTCCAATCTAAGCTCTACGCGCGCACTTCGTGATGTGACTGAGAAAAGAGGTGGGGTTTACAATGCCTCTGCCGTAGGAGAAGTGAACGTAGTCAATCAGATGAAAGCCGTGGATGCCGTGATCGGCGGTGAAGGTAACGGTGGAATCATCTATCCAACGTCTCATTATGGACGGGATGCATTAGTTGGAATTGGGTTGTTTTTGACTCACCTAGCCAACTTTGGCAAGTCAATTTCCAGACTTCGTGCAACCTATCCGAATTATCACATTTCAAAAAATAAAATTGAACTCACTCCTGAGATCGATGTGGATAATATATTGCTTGAAATCAAGAAGAAGTATAAAAACCATCCTATCAATGATATTGACGGTGTCAAAATCGAATTTGAAAAGGAATGGGTACACTTGAGGAAGTCGAATACAGAACCGATTATCCGTATTTATTCCGAGTCTGAATCAGAAGCAACGGCTGAGCATCTAGCCAAAAAGCTAATTGCCGATATCAAAGAGGTGGTGAATGCTTCTATGGTTTAAATCAGCTTATCATAAAGAATATACAACCCAACACGAGTAGAATGAAAGTTTATTTGGATAACGCAGCTACAACAGCTATGGATGATCGGGTGATCGATGCCATGCTTCCATTTATGAGAAATCATTATGGTAACCCTTCTTCTGTCCACAGCTTTGGTAGAGAAGTCAGGACGGCTATAGAGCGATCTAGAAAAAAGGTGGCTGAGTTGCTAAATGCTACTCCTGCAGAAATTTTCTTTACTTCAGGCGGTACCGAAGCAGACAATACTGCTATTGTGTGCGGGATCGAAAGCCATGGCATCACCCATGCAATCACTTCCCCCCTGGAGCATCATGCCGTCTTGCACACCTTGGAAATGTGCGAGAAAAAGGGACATGTCAAACTCAGTATGCTGGACGTGAGTGATAAAGGGGAATTGGATATGCGCCAGCTGGAGGATTTACTGAAGGAAAATCCCAAGAGTTTGGTTTCGCTGATGCATGCGAATAATGAGATAGGAAATTTGAATGATCTCAGCCACATTGGATCACTTGCGAAAGAATACGGTGCATTTTTCCATTCGGATACAGTTCAGACCATGGGGCACTATGTCCATGATCTGAAATCTCTGCCTGTGGATGCGATCGTGGCGGGAGGGCATAAGTTTCACGGACCAAAAGGTTCAGGATTTCTTTATGTGAAAAAGGATAAGAAAATCCATCCTTTGATTCACGGTGGAGCGCAGGAGAGAAATATGCGTGGAGGAACCGAAAATGTTATCGGGATTATCGGAATTGCAAAAGCACTGGAAATCGCCTATGAAGATATGGCGGAACACCAACTTCACGTGGAAGCAATCAAAAAACATTTTATCCAAAGCCTTATTCGGGAGATACCGGGGGTGGATTTCAATGGGCTTTCTGCTGATATGGACAACAGTCTATACACAGTGTTGAGTGTGAGCTTGCCTCCTTCTGAAGCAAATAGTGGGATGTTGCTGTTCAATCTGGACTTGGAGGGTATTTCTGCTTCAGGCGGATCAGCTTGCAGTTCGGGAGCTACAGTGGGTTCGCATGTGCTTAGAGCGATCAACCATACCGCGGAGAGAGATGCTGTTCGCTTCTCTTTCAGTCGATTCAACACCATAGAGGAAGTAGATTATACAGTAGGGAAACTGAAGGAGCTTTACGTGGTAGAAGCATAAAAAAACAAAGAAGGGGCTCAAAAGGCTCCTTCTTTGTTTTCCAGACGGTAAGAATGTGTAATATGTGTATCCTCTTAGCTGCACGTACGTCCTTAGAATTAATGCTAGAAGTTCAAATTTGGCAATTCCGTCTGCCGCGGCGGAGGACGAGAGCCTGTCCCGACGACTGTCGTGGAGAGATTTTTTCAGGCCTGACCCAGATATAATTCTAGTACGTGCATTCATTTGGATACACATTATGTGTATCTTTTTGTTTAAATTTCATCATGGAAACTTATTATCAAAAACATCGATTTGTCACTGATCCTCAAGGAAATAAAGTTGCTGTCATTGTGCCGATTGATGAGTATGAAAAAATCCTGGAAAAACTAGAGGATATCAGACTTTATGACGAGTCCAAACTAGCTGACAGTGGGGAGCGCATAGCTATTTCGGATTATTTGAAAAAGAGAGATTTGAAATGAGTAAAGTAACTATTGGGATTTTTATTTTCCTTTATACCCTATCGCATAAGGTGTCCAAATCTCATAGATAGGGTCACCTTTAGAGCTCAGTCCGCTGTGGTGCCATTCACCGGCTTTTACCTCATAGTCGAAATCCAGACTAGCGCCTACACGACTGTCATCCCGGGAGAAGAACGTGATATTCTCTACGTATTTTCCATTTTCCGCAGAGTAAGTTCCGCCTCCGGTTCCTGAGAATTCTTTGGTTTCTGAGTTGAAAGCAATCCACTGAAATCTGCCTCCGCTGAGGATTTTGACGGTTCTTCTGGTTCCGGGCGTGGATCGGGATATTTCGTCATTTCTTTTTCGGCCGGTGATTACCCAGTTTCGGGTAAGGTCATCTTTCGCATCTGAAATTTTTTCCCAGATTTCCACCAGCAGTTTTCCGTTGATTTCGGAAGAAATAACCATTTTTTCATTAGCCCAATCCAAAGTGTATGAAGTGGAATTCCCTACCTGAGAAGAATCCAGGGTGAAAAAGTCCAGCGTTTCTACATATTCTCTTCCCTCATAAGTAAAAGGACCACCACCTGCACCCACGAAATGATTGTCAGCAACCTGTTTTGCCCCAAAGGCAAAATAATCATCCTGGTAGATTTTGATGTATTCCTTATCCTTTACTTCCTTGCCATCTTGATGGGTGAGTTTCCATGCTCCGTCAAGGCTTTGAGCATTTGCCAAACCAAAGAATAATATAGTTGAGAAGAGAAGTAATGCAGTTTTCATGATTTCTAGGGGTTTATTGACCTATAAATTCATGAAGATTCATCAAAAAACCAATAATTTATTTATGTTACGGCTTGATTTTCTTTTGAATAGACAAAATTTAGCTAATAAAAACGAACTCACAGTAGATGGTTTAAAAATTTGGTTTCCCTAGCCTTGGACTTGTTCGTACCGTACATCATTTTTTCCGGTTTGAAAGTTGGTTTTTCTGGCTACTTTAACTTTTCATTCACCTAAGCTTGTCCAATGCTAAAGCGAGGAATCCGTAAGTGGGATCTGGTTTTTCTGATTATAAATTCTGTCATCGGGGCGGGGATTTTTGGTCTTCCGGCCAAGGCTTTTGCACTTTCGGGGCCCTATTCCCTGCTCGCTTTTGGAGTTTGTGCTGTGGTGATGCTGGTGCTGATTTTAGTTTTCATGGAAGTGAGTTCTAGATTTGACCGCACGGGAGGACCTTATTTGTATGTTAAAGAAGCTTTTGGCAATCTGCCGGCATTTGCAGTTGGATGGGTTCTGATGTTGACCAGACTTTTTAGCTACGCCACCTTAGTCAATTTGTTGGTGATTTATATGTCCTTTTTCTCACCTGTCTTTCAGGAGGAATGGATGCGAATACTAATGATCGTGTTGATCACGTTGGTTTTGACGGGAATTAACTTGCTTGGGATCAAAGACTCCACCCGAACGACTAATGTATTGACAGTTGCCAAACTGGTTCCGCTGTCCCTGTTTATCATCATTGGTCTGTTTTTTCTTAATGGAGAAGCATTTGATTTCAGTTCTCCGCCGCCAATGCCTGAATTTGCAAATTCCGCCTTACTGTTGATTTTTGCCTTTGGCGGTTTTGAGGCCGGTTTGGTGATTTCCGGAGAAGTGGAAAATCCCCGTAAAAACCTTCCTTTTGCGCTGATGACAGGGGCGCTCATTATTACAGTGTTCTACGTGCTGATTCAGGTAGTGGCCATAGGAACTCTTCCGGATTTGGCTACTTCCGACAAACCCTTGGCAGACGCAGCATCCCGTATGATGGGCTATGGGGGAGGGTTGTTTATTACATTCGGAGCAATTGTATCCATTTTGGGGACATTGAATGTGCAGATTCTAAGCGGTTCGAGATTGCCTTTTGCACTGAGTGAATCCCGGCAATTTCCTAAGGTATTTTCCTTTGTCCATCCCCGGTTCCGCACGCCCACGGTGGCAATCGTGTTCTTTGCCCTGCTGATTATCATTGTAGCCATTGTATGGGATTTCATGGGATCTTTGGCGATCTCAGTTATTGCAAGATTATTGATTTATCTGTTGGTCTGTGGAGCTTTGATTCGCTTGCGCAAAAGCCAACCGGATGCCGATTATTACAAGTTGAAGTTTGGGATACCGCTTGCCATAGCTGGGATTGTAGCAACCATCTGGCTGCTGAGTAGTACCAAAACTGAGGAAATCACTGATATGGCACTTTGGACTGTGTTGGGGTTTGCGATATATGGAGTGCATAAGGTTTTCTCCAAAAAGTAGGAGTGGACTACTCCCCTATTTTTTTCTCAGGAAAAGGGATTTACAAAACCGTTTTTCTTTTGTCTGGCGGTGAAATTGTTTGTCTGTGATCTTTGCTCAGATTTCCCGATATTTTGCTTTCAAACCCTACTTAACCTATTTTATGAAAGCTTTCCTCAAAGTTCTCTGTGGCTTACTTTTACTTTTTTCGGCCTGTCAATCCAAAGCCCCCGAAATCGATTACACCGATTGGTCGCACTATGGAGGTCCGGAAGATGGTTCTCGATATTCATCATTGGTACAAATCACCAAAGAAAATGTTTCCCAACTGGAAGTGGCTTGGACATATCATACAGGTGATGCCACTGAGCGCTCGCAGATCCAGTGTCAGCCAATCGTAATCAATGGGTTGCTTTACGGCTCCACGCCTACGTTGAATGTTTTCGCCGTCAATGCGGCCACCGGGGAGAAGGTTTGGAGATTTAATCCGTTTGAAGTGTTAGGCGGGGAAAATTCCTGGGCGGGTACCAATCGGGGTGTCAGCTATTGGGAGGATGGAGAAGATAAACGGATACTTTTTGGAGCAGGGAATTGGCTGATGGCTGTAGATGCCGATACAGGAGATCCTATTCCGAGCTTTGGAGATGAGGGGAAAGTTGACTTGAGAAAAGAGTTGGATTCGGATCGGGAAGATTTTTTGATTGTGGCAAATGCTCCGGGTGTGGTGTATGGGGATTTGTTGATTATTGGGATGCGACTGTCTGAAGGATTGGATGCAGCTCCTGGACACATTCGGGCTTATAATATCCGAACAGGTGCGCGGGAATGGATTTTTCATACTATCCCACAAGAAGGAGAGCATGGGTATGACACTTGGGACCCGGCGTATATCAAACAGATCGGCGGGGCAAATAATTGGGCCGGTATGACCGTGGATCAGAAGCGGGGAATTGTCTTTGTGCCAACAGGATCAGCTACCTATGATTTTTGGGGTGGTTATCGTAAAGGGGATAATCTTTATGCAAATTCCTTAATTGCCCTGAACGCTGAGACGGGGGAGAGAATCTGGCATTTTCAGGGCGTTCATCATGATGTGTGGGATCGGGATTTTCCTGCAAATCCCAATTTAATTCGAATTCAGAAGGATGGAAAATGGATAGATGCTGTGGCTCAGATTTCCAAACAAGGCATGACCTACGTGTTTGACCGGGAGACTGGCCAGCCGGTATGGGATATCGTGGAAACTCCGGTCACCCAATCTGTCATGCCCGGGGAATATACATCTCCTACACAGCCAATCCCGACATTTCCGGAACCCTTTATGGATATGCTGTTTGATGAGAACAGTGTTCTTAGCCTTCGTTGGGACTGGGAAGCTGATATCAGAACGCAATTGGAGGGGGCGATATATGGAGACACCTGGGCTCCTCCACATCCTGATCAACCTGTTGTCCTTTTTCCCGGAATGGATGGCGGGGGTGAATGGGGTGGCGCTGCATTTGATCCCACCACCCAGACTTTATATGTGAATGCAAATCAAATTCCCTGGATAATAGGAATGACTCCCAATGCCGATTTTGAGAATGTGGGAAAATCCGTTTACACAAATTATTGCGGTAATTGTCATGGGCTGGAGCGAAAAGGAAATCCCCCAACCATTCCGGATTTGCTGGATGTGAAGGAAAAATACACCTACGATTCACTGGATCAATTGCTTAGAAAAGGGAGAGGGGCAATGCCTGCTTTCGCACATATATCAAATGAAAACAGAAAAGTTCTGTTGGAATATTTACTGGATAAAGCACCTGATGCCGAAGGGGATAAGCAGGAAATGGAGGGCGAATCACCTCTGCTTTACCCGCGATACTATATGGATGGTTATAAGAAACTGGTAACTAAAGAGGGACTGTATGGATCCAATCCACCCTGGGGACTTTTGACTGCGCTCGATATGAATACGGGTAAGAAAAAATGGCAAGTCCCTTTGGGAGAGATTGATTCGCTGAGCGCCCAAGGCTTTGCTCCTACAGGTACAGAGAATTATGGAGGACCGGTGGCGACAGCCGGGGGACTGTTATTTATAGCGGCTACAAAAGATGAGAAGATCAGGGCTTTCGATAAGGAAACGGGTCAAATTCTCTGGGAAGCCAAACTTCCTGCTTCCGGGCATGCGACTCCCGCTGTCTATGAAATAGATGGTAGGCAATTCCTTGTTATAGCCTGTGGAGGTGGAAAAGGCACTAAAAGCGGTGATGCGTATGTGGCTTATACCTTGCCAAATTAGTGCAGGGCCTATAGCTTTTTAGAATTCTTTATAAATTAGAAAAACCCCAGAGCATGTCATAGATTGATCTGCTATCCTTACGGAGTGCATTTTTTCTATCAATTTTTATAAAAAACGGATTTGCGGTTGCTGAATCCATCAATGGAGAATTTTCCTGCTCCAAAAATCAAAATTCCGAGGAAAACGACAAAATAAAGCAGGGGAAGTTCTTTTTTGCCAAAAGGATCTGCTGCATGGGCAATCAAAGCAGCAGTAAGCATTGTGACCATCAAAGGGACAGTTGCCAGCCGTGTTTTAAAGCCAATCATAATCAAAATTGAACAAACAACTTCTGCAAACACAGCAAGTGAAAGTGAAGCTACAGAACCAATCCCAAGGAAATCCATAAACTTGATCGGCTCATCTCCGATTAACCGCATAAGTTTCGGGTACCCGTGGGTCAACATCATCCCTCCGGCTCCGAGTCTCATGATCAATAGCCCTATGTCTTCAATTACAGTTTTCTTCATCTTATACCTGTTTAATTACATCATCTAAAATAGAATTTGATAGTTAGAATTATAGGGTGTTTTACATGACCTGCGTATTTTTGTTATGATTAAGCACAAAAAAAATCGACAGCCGAAGTGACTGCCGATTTTATATGTTCGACTGACTAATGATATTAACTTACTTACCTTTTTTATTGATCATAGTCATCACGGTCTGGCCTATAATGTTTAAGTCAGTCAATAAATTCACGCTGCCCAAATACTTCAAATCCAGAAGTACTCGCTGACACATTTCTTCTACAGTCTCCGCATAGCCATAATCAACCTGACCGATAGATGTAATTCCAGGTCGGATAGTAAGCAATTGTACATACTGTGGCTGTCTTGCTACAATCTGCTTAATGAAATGAGCACGCTCTGGTCTAGGTCCTACTACAGACATGTCGCCAACTAGTACATTAAAGAACTGTGGAAGCTCATCCAAGTGTGTTTTTCTCATGAAATTACCCCATTTGGTAATTCTTGGATCATTGTCAGTGGTCAATTGTGGTCCGTTCACTTCGGATTCTACAATCATACTTCTGAATTTATAGATATTGAATGGAGAACCGTTTTTACCTATTCTTTCCTGCTTGTAGAAGACAGGGCCTTTAGATGTAAGCTTCGTAATCAACATTAAGGTAAGGAATACAGGCAAACCTGCTAGAATTGCTACTGAAGAAAACAGGATGTCAAATGATCTTTTTGCAATTCCGGTAGTTAATTCTATACCTTCATTTACTGTCTGGGATACTGAACTTCTAGAAATGTTCGTTAAAGTAAAAAGGTTAGGGATAATACTTCCCGATTGGTAGCCTTTGAAAACAATTTCTTGTTGATGTGATGAATTACGTATCATTGGTTTAGTATTTTAAAGTCAAACATTGTCGTGCTAAGTGTTATTCAATAGGAATGCCAAGCAGAAAGAAGCCTTTTAGAGCTATTTGGAGACTTTTTGGGATGTTGTTAACATTAATTATGGGGAGTGTGTCCCCACATTGCGAGAGTTATTACCTGAGGGGCTAGTTATTATGTCAGGCTTTTCCCCAATATGCTTTTGTCATGGAGAATGACTTTCGGAGTTCAACTGGGAGTGTTTGGTAATGAAGTCCTAGTTTATAACCAAGTAATTTAGCTCCTGTAGCAATCAGGCATTTTGGGATCAAAAGTGGATTCTGTTTGAAAGTATAATTGAGTTCTGATTTGAGATACTTAAACCCCTCACCTTCTGCTCTGCCAAATTTCTCGAAGATCCATTGGTTGTTAACGTGGAATACCCCGATGTCAAAATACCTTTTGAATTCTTCAATGGCTGAATAATCATGTGAGTGGTATATTTTTGAATTCGAAAGGTACGCCATTTTCCATCCATCTAGCAACATTTTGCCTGCAATTAATACGTCCTCGCCTAAAATAGAGCCAGTTGGGAAGCCATTGACTGCAAAAAAAGCTGTTTTTCTATAGGCGGCGAAGGAATTCGAACAGGAAATAGTTCGGATTCCATAGCGATCAGCATCTTCCATACTCTTAACCCGTGACTCAGGAGGATAGTTAAAAAACCTTGCGTGGGTTTCCAGGATTTTCGCATTTTTGTGCGGAAGCTGACGGCCATAGACCATTCCCAATTCAGGATTTTCTTTCAAAGCCTCCACCATTACCGCAATAGCATCTGTCTCGGCAAGAATCGCGTCTTGGGTGAGAAACACAAATATATCTGCATCAGGAAAGGTTTCAACTGCCATTTGTCTAGTACCGCCATGATCAAAATCCTTCTTGTCAATCCTGATCAAGTCGCAGGTTCCTTCATTGATCAGATCCAATGTACCGTCAGTGGAACCGGAATCAATAATCACTAACCTAGAAATGGGATAACTTTGCCTAGCTACTCCGTCCAGTACTTCTTTCCAGATTTTCCCCGCATTTAGCGTGGGGATAAAAAGATTGACTTGCATAGCTTGAAATTAGTGTTTTGAAACTTCCACTCCCCCGTAATTTGCAGTTCCGGAAATGAGTTTTTCTTTTCCGATGGTAGCTTTGCCGTTCCCTATCAGGAGCACCGTCTCAGTGTTTTCTATTCCTCTATATTCATTTCCCACCAAAGTCAAATTTTGGGGGTAGTGACTTCGGAAGGCCTGATTTTCATCTCCGCCAGGGATGGATGTGATTATATTGTCTTTCACCACTAGCTCTTTTGAGTTATCATCAAAGATAGCAGTATTGGATGATTCAATCTGATTACTGATTATCCGGACGTTACTTGCGGTATTTCTGATGATGATAGCAGAAGAATTTTGACTTAAAATTGTGTTATTTTCCAAAAGCGCGTTGTCTGCTTTGGTGATTAGTATTGCTTGATTTTTAGAGTTGTTTTTAATTTGATTGCCTGTCAAATGCACATTTCCTGTCATGTTGAAATTGAAATTTGCATGGGTAAAGCTATTGTTTTCAACCACAAACTCATCTACCTGAATTCCGTTGGGCAAGGAAAGTGAACCAAGGTTATTCTCCCGGAGGTGGATTTTTTTCGCATTGGTATTTGCTATCAAATTGATGCTGCTGAATCTATTGTTATGCAAATGAAGTTCTTCCAGATCAAGCGTGATTTCAACTTGGTTGTCAGCCCAGTTTTCCTTCGCCAAAATCAATCCACAGCTTTCCACGTAGATCGCAGGACGATTGTTTTTGTAAGCTTCGTTTTTATAGATCGTTACGTTGGACACATTAATCAACGTGACTATGCCGGAGCCATCGGGAGTAGATTGGTTTTTTACAAAACCATTTCCACAGGCTATATTTTTAACGATCAAACACTCTATGTCCTTAGCTTTTTCTTTGGACCGGTTGTTAATGTCTATTGCGTCGGAAGCATTCTCGTCCATAATATTGTTGGAAAAAGTGTAATCTTTTTCCTTGCCGGAACCTCCAAAAGCTACCTGTATCGCGGACATGCCATTATGGTGAATCACATTATTCGACACGTCGACTTTTTCACTACCGTGAATAAAAACACCATTTTCTCCATTCTTATAAATCTCAGAATCACGGACCGAAATGGAATGACTGGATAAAATCCGTACGCCTGTGCCCGGCTGATAACTGTGCGTTTCGGAGCGAGGCATTCCGAAATGATGGATCCTTGTGGTAGAAATGGCCACTTCACTCGACTCAAAAGTCATAATCCCGGGATAGGCCCTTCGCTTAGTAGAATCACCGGTTAGCTCAGTGTCGTAAATGTGGATTTGATGACTGTCCAAGAGATAAATCCCTTCATTTTTTGATTCTCCTTTCAGAGAAATACTCAGGTTCTTTACCTCCTTTCCCAAAATCAATGGGTTTGGAGAATTTTGCTTTTCTATAGAATATTCTCCTGCTTTGGCTGCCCCATGATGTTTGATGGTGCCCTCTGCAAGGATATTTACTCTGGATCTCAATAGAATTGTACGGACAAGGAATTGTCCCTCAGGGAAAAAAACGGTGTCTCCTTCGTTGGCTTGATCAATCACCTTTTGAATAGCTTCTGTTTGGTCACTGTCTGAATCAGCAGAAACTTCGAAGTCAAGCACATTGATTTTTTTTCCGCTTTCAGATAAATCAGTCTGGCCAATCGCCAAAACAGGCAGCGCAAAAAGAAGTAAAAGGAATAATTGAATATGTCTAATCATAATAACTTTAGTTATGAATTCACTGGTTAATAGCTGCGATCCCGAAGGGGATGGTTACTATGGGCTAGAAACTTTTTGATAAAATGGTGTCCCAAGTTTCCTTAGCCGTTTTTTCCCAGCTAAATTCCCGGGCCCGCTCTAGTCCTTTAAGCACGCATTCTACATAGAAAACCTCATCATTCACGAGTTTCTCTATCCCGGTCTGGATGGCAGAAACTTCTGTGGGATCCACGCAAAGTGCAGCACCCCCGGCGATTTCCGGAAGTGAGCTGGTAGATGAAGTCAATACCGGAGTGCCCGAGGCCATGGATTCGATGACTGGTAGACCAAATCCTTCCATCAGTGAGGCAAATAAAGTAGCATGTGCGCCTTTGTACAGCTTGGGTAAATCCTGTTCTTCTATAAAACCCAAAAACCGAACCCTTTTCTGAATTCCAAGGCTGTTGATCAACGGTTCAAGTTCAGAGTCGGGATTTCCGGAGAGGTAAAACATGAACTCATTCGGGATCTTTGCATTGGCAAAGGCGGTGAGCATAGCAGGTATATTCTTGTTTTTTCGGCGGTTTCCTACATACAGAAAATAAGGGTGATCACTTTCATATTCTTCGTTATTTTCGAGAAAATGACCGTCTACTCCATTATAGATTACCTTTATTAAGGCATCAGGGATTCCGAGGATATCCACCAGTTGGTTTTTGCTGAAATGAGAAACAGTGATGATTTTCTGTGCTTTCTTTGCCAGTCTGGCAATGATCTGCTCATAATAGATCTTATGCAGCTTCGAGTAGTAGAATAAATGCATTAAATCGTGCACCGTGAAAATGAAAGGAATCTTCGAAAAAGCAGGCGGCATAAAAGAGGGACTGTAGAAAACATCCGCATTTGACTTCTTTATTTCCTCACCCAGCATCAAAGGTGTCAGTAAATTTCCCAAGCCCATTTTGCTTTCTACATATTCGTAGGAAAGTGCGCTTGGGGCATAGTTGATTACTTCCTGATACAATCTTCCGATTCCTGTGTTTCCGGCCCAGCGACTGTCAATTAGGATTGTTTTTTCACTTTTCATAGGCTGGGTTTTACGTTTTTGAAGTTGACCGTAGACTGGGTGCCAATCAGGTAAATCAGGCAGAAATACATGACCACATCGTTGTCATATCCGGAATAAAGGATCATCATAATAGCGATGATCGGTAAGAAAAGGATCGTCCAAAATTTAATACCGGATGTTTTGCGGTAGCAGTCTCTTACGAACCAAAACAAAAAAGCCAGAAAGGAAATGAATCCTACAACGCCCATTTCTAGGTAAGTGGAGAGAAAGGTATTGTGAATATGAGGTTCGCCCCTGTAGAATTGAGCATACTTTTCAAGAAATCCGGGGGCACTTAGAAATCCGTTTCCCAAGGGAGAAATTGTGTCAAAGTGATCAAAAAATGCCGTCCAATACACCAAACGAATCCCCATACCGTCATTGGAGGAAGTCAGAGAGTCTACTCTAATTATTTTTTGGAGGACAAATGGCAGAGCTATGGCGATCAAAACCAGCAAGCTGATTTTCCATTTTCTATCTACAGAAACCCAGACCAGCACGAATACGGCTAGTATCAATGCCACAATGGGCGTACGGGAAAGGCTCAGAAATGCGATAACAAAAACAAAGGCAATTCTTCGGAGGAAGAGCTGGCTTTTTACCACTATGGGAATGCAGATGAAAGAAAAACCCATCAAGGCAATTCTGGCACCAAACATATTTTTGTCATCCAATCCCCAGTAATAGAGCGATTCCCGGTAAAGTGAGCTTGCTTGTCCTGAGGAATCACTTCCTGTGATCAATTTGAAATCATAGGCTTGGTGATAGATCAAAAGTTGCACCAGTGATAAGGTGAGCACACCTAGAAGTGCCAAATCCAGCTTAGCGATTAGGGATTCATTGTCTCTGGAACCAAGCCAATTAATTGCAAAAAAGAGGTAGATATAATTGGTGACTAGTTTGATGATATTCGTCAAAGCGAGAGGTTCTCCCGGGTAATGGATAAGGTAGCTCACTACTGCATAGCTGCTGAAAACAGCCAGAGCGATGGACCAATTTGGGAAATTCAACTTCGGAGTTTCTCTATAGAAAAAATATGAGCTGATCAAAAAAATCGGCGGATAAACTTTCACCGGCAGAAATATGCAAATCAAGGAAATCAAAAACAGGGATTCTGCGATTGATATAGCTTTCCAGTCATTCCCTTCAAGCGTAGCCGCTTTGTTGGCAAGTGTAGTTTGAGGAGCGTTCATTTCGAAACTTCAAGTTTGGGCCTTTGCAAAGCCTGCATCAATACGGATTCGTATTCAGCGATCATCCGATCGGCATCCAAAATGGAAGCCACAGACGCCCGGGCATCAGTGCTAAATTGATTGTATAGCTCAGGATTTTCATAGAGCTTGTTCATTGCCTTGCTCAGCGAGTCAGGTTTATTGTCGTAGCAATACAGTCCATTGACTCCGTCTTTTACCGTCTCTTGCAGTCCTCCTCTTTTATTTGCGATTACAGGAACGTGATTGGCCAAAGCTTCGATCGCTACCATTCCGAGTGGTTCTTCCCATAGTGAAGGGACAACCAAAACGTCAATATCTGCAAGGAATTCAGTGGAATTTACATAACCTACAAACGCTGTCGAACTGTCGGAGGAAATTTCTTTCAGGTGCTGTTCGTATGCCGTATCCCCTTTTCCCGCGATACTCAAACTTGCATTGAAATCCAGTTTCTTAAACTGCTCAATCAGCCATTCCAATCCTTTCACTTTAGAAAGAGTCCCTAAATAGCCAAATCTTATAGGTTGTCCTGCCTGACGGGGAAATTTAAGTTTCGGAGCAGGGACGGTACGGGTATTATAAATAATATTTTTGGAAGCGTTAGCAAAATATCCAAAGTCTATAAATCGTTGCAAAATACTGTTACTGATACCCACTACAGCCGAAATTTGCTGGGATGCTTCTGCGTGATTATTGCGTAAAAGTTTGCAACTGAAGCATTGGTTTTCGCAAGTCTGCTCGTTTTTAAACATGTTGCTATTGGGGCAAAGCAAGTACAGATCATGTAAAACCTGCACTATAGGGATTCCTGCCTTATGAATCGGAGTCCAGACTGCAGCAGACCATCCTGCAAGATTATGACAAGAGACTATATCGGGTTTTTCGGTATCTATTATTTCTTCCACGACCTTGGCCATTGCCTCATTTGATTGGTCACGGTAGTGCCAGGCAAGTCGGGAAAGTTTATTTTTTTTGGCTTTTGAATAAGGCCAATAGGCATTTTGCAGCCCAGCTCTATATACTGTTACTCCATCTACCTGTTCTTTTTTCAGTCCTTTCTCCGGCATCAGACTCAAGACCACTACCTCGTGGCCCAAAGACTTCATTCCTTCCACGATTAGCTTCAGGGAAATCTCCGCGCCACCTTCGATCAGTGGGCTGTAGAGAGAATTGATGTACACTATTTTCATGTATTGCTTTTGATGAAAAAAAGGATGTTTACTGTAATAAGCTTCCGTAGAGTTCAACTAATCGATGGACTACTTCTTGTTTATTGTTGTTTTTAAGAACCAGGTTCTGCATTCTATGACCTTTCTCGATCAGTGAATTAGAATCATTTTGATGGAGTTTTATAGCTGTTTTAATTTGTTTTTCCAGAGCTTCTAAGTGTTCTGATTCGGTGCTATAACTATAATCAAATACGTCTTCACCGGCATCTAAATCATCAATGGTGCCAATTCTCGGACAGATTACTGTTCTCCCATACGAAAATCCCAAAATGACAGTTCCCGAATTCAGACTGCTTTCCAGCGAATAAGGGAGAATAAGTAAGTCTGATTGATGAATATAGTTGGGTAGTTCCTCGTCCGGAATAAATTTCAGATCCAGAGAAATATTGTCGGCACCCTGTGCTGACTTCTCCAACTCTTCCCTGTAAGAGGAGGAATTCGGATTTCCTGCTACAGTCAACTGAACTTCCTCGCTGAATCTTTTTGCCACCTCTATAAGCAATTCAATGTTTTTATAGGGTTTAATTGCTCCCAGAAAAAGAAGTTTTAGCGGGGATGATCTGTTTTCCCGGTCTTCAGGAATCATTGGCCCATATACATCCATAAAGTCAGGATGAGGGATGTGGACGATTTTTGCCTGTAAAGTTGGATATTGGCCGCGCAAAATCTCTTCCGATACTGCCGAATGAATCACAACCGCATGGGCCTGTGATACCAACTTTCGGGTGAGTGCCCGACTCAGTTTCCCGGACTTTTTCTCGTGGGAAAGCCTGTTATGCATGGTCCAAACCAGCTTCTTCTTTCCGAATTTTACGGCTGCCAAAACTACCAGTTTCCTGAAATAGCTCTTCCACATGCTTTGCCGACTACTATCGTCCAGGTTTTCAAACCAGTTCAAATGAACCAGTTGGATGGAGCGGAAATGTTCTCCGGAGGATAAGAAATCATCCAGTTTGCTTACGTCAAAGCCGTGCTTTTCAAGTCCATTTACCAGAATGGCGATGTATTGGTTTTCCTTGTTTTCACAGGGATTGAAGATGATTTTGGTGGATGGGGTCATCGGCATCAAGAGCGGTTTTTATTTATGCTTTTCGCCAGCGAAACTCCAATGTCCTTAATTGAAAGTCCGAACCGAACCCTGTTATTCATCCAGATTTTTGCTTTTTCCACAGGATTACTGCGCATGGACAGCATCATCGTGTAAAGCTTCTTTTGGTGCATGTAGTTGCCTAGCTCTTTCAGCAAGTGCTCATAAATCACCTTGTCCGAAGAATGAGGCGGGTTGGTTTTCATGAATTGGTCCAGCCACTCGGCATAACTCAGATCCGCCATCATCTTATGCAGATCATTTCCCGTGGAAGTGATGGAGAGGCGATTGCTGCGGTACTCAAATACGGGCTTGTTGCTATGAGCAATACCCTTCCTTGCAGAAGCGATAAATGCCGTGATATCATCCGAACCCCAAGCCAATGGAAGCTTGTAGAAACCTCCTTGAGCCTTCAGAGCAGAAGTATTATACATATAGTCGGAGATGTAGTTGGATCGCAACTGACGCAGACGGTGCCAGATCGAGTCATAGACATATTCAAATGAGGGCAGTGCCGGGGTGAGCACCACATCGTTTCCATCGTCATCGATTATTTTGCTGCGGCAGTGATAGACATTTAGCGTGGGATAGCTATCGATCAGCTTGCCGAACTCGGCTAGGTAATCCGGTGCTAATCGGTCATCGTCACCCATTATGACGAGATATTCCCCAGTTGACAGTTCAAGGCATTTGTTCCAGTTATCCACCAAATCATAGGCTCCCACATTCTTCTCATTTTTGAAATAGTGGATTCTGGGATCGGAATTTCTCAAAACAATCTCTTCAACGGGCTCCGGCGAGCAATCATTCAAAATAATCAACTCGAAGTCCACAATCGTCTGGCCCAAGATACTGTCAATGCATTCTTGGAGGTATTTGCTCTTGTAGGCAGGAATACAAATCGAAAATTTATTCTTGCTCATTGGATGGTTTTCTTTTCAAAATTTTCGTGCGCAGAAATTCAATATCCGCGGCTTTAATGATAAACAGAAAGTGGAATGCGGCAAAAACTGTAGTGAAAATCACCGAAAGCACGACCATTCCAAGCAAACCTTCCGGTATTTCTGTCAATTTATTTACGCCAAAAGCAACTACAAATGCAACGATAGCACCCAAGACAGAAGGTGAAAAAGCACCGAAGAAAATCTTTTTGCTATCTAACTTTAGCACTTTAGGAATGTAATAAACATAGAAAAAACCGATTTGTATCAGCATATAGGCCAGATAGCCTATAACTGCCGCACCTACATTCAATGTAGGTGCCAGAACTACTGTGATCGGAATCGAGAGAATGCAAGCCGTAGCCGAGGAGTAGATCAAGAAGCGGGTTTTTCCTGAGGAAAGCACCAAGCTTGCCACCGGGGTATTGTGCATATTAAGTAGCACTGTGAGGAGCCAGATATTCAGCCAAACAGCCAAATGGAGGTAGTCTTTCCCCATATAGAGGAGAAGAATTGATTCGGAATTCAGCACCAGCAGAAATACGATAAAGCTGAGAAAGATTGAAATGTACCGGGTGGCGGTAAAAACCATTTTTTCCATTTTAGCGTGATTTCCCTCCTGATAGACTTTGGAGGCCGACGGCAGCAGCACCTGAAGGAAGATCGTCCCAAAGGAAATAATCAACATCGCAATGGTCTGTATCACACGGTAATCTGTCAGGACATCAATGCCCGAAGCGAATTTCGCCAGTAGGATAGGGCGCAGTTCATTTGCAGTCAGTTGGAAAAGTCCCATGAGAAATATCGCAGAACTGTAACCGATGATTTCTCTAAAAATCTTTCCATCCCATTTCGGCTTAAGAAGTTGTCCCAATGGAATAGGGAAAACCCGTAATTTGAAAATATTCAGAGGAATAGGAACCAATGTCGAAAGCGTGTAAAACAGGAAATAAACCGGTAATGACCACTTGAAATGTATGGCCGCGATCGCCACAATAAAGTTGAGCAAGCTGCTCACGACCGTCACCCGGTTCACATAACCCAGTTCGTCTTTGGCACTGAGTAATTGGATGATGACATTGGATAGCCAATTCAAAACTGTACTGGCTGAAAGTATGTACATCATGATCCGGTAGGTAGGGATCTGATCCGAATTTAGATTGAAGAAAAATTGGCCGTAATTGGCCATAAACATGAAAATCAGGGCGTTGATCAGCCCGATAGTACCATAGAAAATGATGCTGGAGCGAGAAGCTTTTCCGATGTTTTCCCAGTCAGCTTTAGCTTCCCACATGGAGAAAAAGCGCACAGAGCCCACGTTCATCCCCAAATCCATCAGTCTGAGATAGGCATTTAACGAGAAAGCTAAGGCGATCAATCCATAGTCTGCTTTCCCATAATAGCCTACCAATAGGGGGATGGTTACAAACTTTGCAGCTGCATCCAGAATTTTGGCTAAAATTCCCCAGACTGAACCTGAAAAAATACGATTGACGGCAACTGGTTTGGTACTCAAAATAGCGTTTTGATAATTTTGTTCTGAATTTACGTCCTACTTACCAAAAATAGTTCCTGAGGTTAATTTCTCCGGATTTAAAATTAAGTATCTTTTTTGCAGGGAGTCTTTCGCACCATGCAAAAACAAGTTTCGAACTATGCTCTAGGCAAAGTCTGAGAGCTTTTGAGAATCAACCTAAGGGTCAGTAGACTTTGGTCTATGACTTACAATTTAAAACAAACACATGACAAAAGTCTTAATCATAGGAGCTTTCGACCGATACAATTACGGAGATTTACTTTTTCCATTGGTGATCGAAAGGCAATTGAGTTCATACGGGAAGGATTTCGAGTTTGAATATTTCGGATTGGTGGAGAGTGACCTGTCTAGTGTAGGCGGACTGCCTACCAAAGGTCTTCAGCAGTTTTATAAAGCATGCAATAATCCATCGGATCCCGCACATGTGATCATAGCAGGTGGCGAGGCATTGGGAGTGACTTGGAATTCGCTCTATGCTGCTTTGAATCCCCTTTTTCAGCGGATCAATAAAAGTCATGTAAAAGTCAACAAGGTGCTGGATTTGAACGCCTGGACCAAGAAAATCCTGAAAGGTAAGACAACCCTTCCTTTTGTGTTTGATAAATCTGATTTTGTGGGTGTGCAGTCTGTGACTTTGAATTCCTTGGGAGGTTCCGGTCTGAGTCCCGCAGTTTTTGAAAAATATGGTTTTCTTAAAGAAAAGCTTCAGAATGCAGATTATTTCGCGGTGAGAGATCAGTTGACAGTAGATAATTTGAAGAAAAGCGGAGTCCATGCCGATCTATTTCCTGATTCAGCCATCTTGATGTCGGAATTTTACCCGCTGGATTTTCTCAGAAAGAGAATCACTCCTGAAGTAGCGGAGTATGTGGAAAAACAGGCAGGGAAGTATGTTTTTGCGCAGATAAACAAGAAAACTACCCGAGGTCATGAGCAGGCAATTGCAGGCGGACTGGATGAGATTTATCAAAAAGGGAACACTGAAATCTGCCTCTGTCCTATCGGAAAGGCTTTGGATCATGACGACCATGAAGCCTTACAGGAATTGGGCGCGCTGATGAAAAGTCCTTATAGCTATTTTGATGCGGATAATATCTGGGACATCATGTATCTTATCGCCAATGCAAAATGCTATGTTGGAACGAGTTTGCATGGGGCGATTACGGCTTTAAGCTATGCCGTACCACATGTGGGATTGAAAGTAGAAAAACTCGGTGCTTATCTGGACACTTGGGGATTGGAGGGCAACCGGCGCTCGATTGAATTTACGGAGATCTATGATCAATTCTTGGTGGCGACAGCTGTATCGAAAGATGATTTGGAAGCTTCTAGGGATCGCCAATTTGCAGAAATCAAAAAGGGATTTGATAAGATGGTGAGGGTACTGGTAGGTGAGTAAATCACAGAATATGTATATAATCTGTGATCGTAATCACAAAAAATGCATGTAATTTGTGATTACAATCACAAAAATCATATTAAATTTGTGATTACATTTGTTTCACATGTCATCAGCCCCAATCGTAAGGACTATAATACCATCAATTAAGGAACGTTTGTTTCGGAATAAGGCTATATTGCTCTTAGGGCCACGGCAAGTTGGTAAAAGCACGCTATGTGAAACCATGCTGGCGGAAATAGCAGATCCACGCTTATATCTGAATGGGGATGAAGCTGATGTCCGGTCCGAACTTACTGATGTCTCTGCGGCTCGGCTTAAGAGCATTCTTGGAGATAATAAAATACTTTTTATTGATGAAGCTCAACGAATTCCAGGAATTGGGCTGACATTGAAAATAATCGTAGATCAGTTGAAAGATATCCAAGTTGTTGCGACGGGATCGTCCGCTTTTGATTTGGCAAATCTTTCTAACGAGCCCTTGACTGGACGTAAATTTGAATTTTTCTTATACCCTTTGAGTTTTGGGGAAATGGTTAATCATCATGGTTTGCTGGCAGAAAAACGCATGATTGAGCATAGAATGATTTATGGATGCTATCCTGAAATCGTAACGAATCCGGGAGAAGAAATGGAGCTTTTGAAGCTTCTGGCAGGAAGTTATCTTTACAAAGATCTGCTAATGCTGGAGCAAATTAAAAAACCTGTCTTGTTGGAGAAATTGCTCAAAGCTCTAGCTCTTCAGTTGGGCAGTGAAGTTAATTACCATGAACTTGCCCAAATAGTAGGTGCGGATAAGGTTACAGTAGAAAAATATATTGACCTACTGGAAAAAGCCTTTGTGATCTTTAGAGTTCCCGCGTACAATAGAAACGTGAGGACTGAATTGAAGAAAGGAAAAAAAATTTATTTCTATGACTGTGGAATTAGGAATGCGATTCTAGGAAATTTCAACCAACTGATCAACAGGACTGATTCTGGGGCACTTTGGGAGAATTATTTTCTCGTGGAACGCATGAAATACCAAGCCTATAAAAATGTGGATGCTAAGTACTATTTCTGGAGAACTACAGCTCAGCAGGAAATAGATTTTATTGAAGAAGTGGAAGGACAAATGATTGCAATAGAATGCAAGTGGAGTGATAAATCGAAAGTCAGGTTTTCCACAACGTTTACTGATGCATACCCTGAGTCTAAGCTAGAAGTACTTACTCCCAAAAACTTTGAGGGGATGTTAGGGTATCATCTTTAATAATTTACCCAATAATGAGTTTATTAAGGGGACTATAGTAGGAAGATTTGGGCCGGTGTTTTAGTGGGGTTTACTGACAGGCTGTCACCTTGCCAAGTCGGACAAGTATTTTTCATTTGACTTTTAAGAGTTTTTTGTTTTACTATTCCAATAACATCGTAGTATTCTGCAGGATATCCTCTTTCGGTACGAAGGTTGTTTGAGAGTAACGGGTTAAATAAGTTAAACCTGTATTTATCAAGTTCTCAACACTTAAAAACTGAAATTCAATTCTGATTTGTCTCCAATACCGTCTGTCCATATGGGAGAGCCTGATTTGGAAAAAGTCAATTTAATATAAAAAAAGTAGAAATGTCTAAGCAAAGAATTCTCATCAAATATGGTGGGAATGCGATGATAAACCCCCAGTTGCAGCAGGAAATTGCGGCACAGATTTTTAAACTTCAAGAAACAGGATGTGAAGTGATCATGGTACACGGGGGCGGGCCATTTATCAATAAAGCATTAGAAAAAGCAGCCATCAAATCACATTTTGTAGATGGTCTTAGGGTCACGGAGGCTACAGCTTTCGCAGAAATTCAAAAAGCCCTCATAGGAGAAGTCAATGCAGACTTGATCTCCAAGCTCAATCAAAACAAACTGAAAGCCATCGGTCTTTCCGGCAAGGATGCGGGAATGGTCCGGGCTAAAAAATATCTCCACACATCGGCTGATGGTAGAAGTGTGGATTTGGGCTTGGTGGGTGAAATCACCTCTATCGACAATAGCCTGATCAATCTGCTTTGCAAATCCGGGTATGTGCCTGTGGTCGCATGTATAGCCGATGGAGCCGATGGCACGTCATACAACATCAATGCGGATACGTTTGCGGGGAAACTGGCTGCTGCTGTGCATGCAGATCAGCTCATTATCCTGACAGATGTGGATGGGCTTTTTCTGAATTATCCGGATCCTGACTCGATTATCCATGAACTTAATGAACCTACCGTGAAGGCGCATATGGGAACTGCCATCCAAGGAGGAATGATCCCGAAGATTCAATCCTGCATGCTGGCTTTGAAAGAGGGGGTGGGAAAAGCCATCATTCTGAATGGCACCAAGCCTAAGCAGATCGCAGATTACGTGATCGACCATGAGAAAATTGGAACCACTTTGACACTACAATAGACTATGACGAATCAAGATTTATATACCAAAGACAAGGAGAACTATTTGCCAACATTCAATCGCTTTCCCTTGGCTTTTATCCAAGGAAAAGGAAGCAGGCTTTGGGATGCCGATGGGATGGAATACATTGATTTATTGGCCGGTATAGCCGTAACTAACGTGGGGCATTGCCACCCGAAAGTGGTAAAAGCGATTCAGGAGCAGGCTGCCCAGCTGATGCATATTTCCAATTTCTTCGTTAGTCCTCAGCAGGTTGCATTGAGTGAGTTGCTGGTGAAAATCTCAGGGCTGGATCGGGTTTTCCTCACTAATAGTGGAGCAGAGTCTGTGGAGGGAGCAATCAAAATCGCAAGAAGATATGCGCATAAACATGGAAAAGGCGGAAAAATCATTTCCATGCATAATTCCTTTCACGGGAGAACTTTAGCCACCATCGCTACCGGACAGGAGAAATATCAGCAGGGCTTTGGCCCTATCCCAACCGGTTTTGCACAGGTTCCTTTTAATGACCTATCAGCAGTGGAAGCAGTAATTGATGAAGATACTGCCGCTGTGATTGTGGAGCCGGTTCAAGGTGAAGGAGGAATAGTCCTTGCGGAAAAGACTTATTTGGAAGGATTGAGAAAGCTTTGTGATGAAAAAGGAGTTTTATTGATTTTTGATGAAATCCAGTGTGGCATCGGCCGAACCGGGAAATGGTTTGCAAAAGACCATTTTGGAGTGCAGCCTGATATCATGACTTTGGCCAAAGGTCTTGGGAGCGGAGCACCGATTGGGGCTGTACTTTGTAATCAGAAAGTGGCAAGTGCCATTGAATTTGGCGACCATGGGACAACTTTCGGAGGCAATCCACTGGTGGCAGCTTCGGCGATAGCGACTATTGAGGTGATCAATGAAGAGCAGCTTTGCAAGCGGGCGACTGAAACGAGCGAATGGCTGAGAGGTAAGCTGGCTGAGTTGATAGCAAAGCATGATGAACTGGAATCCGTCAGAGGTCTGGGCTTGATGCTTGGGATAAAAATGAGATCTGAAGCCAAGCCACTTGTATTGAGATTACTTGAAGAAGGGATTGTAGCCAATGCAACTGCCGGGAATATTTTGAGACTTGTGCCTGCACTTAATATCAGCAGGGATGAGCTGAATATTTTCCTTGAAAAACTTGATGAAATCTTGTCCAAAACCACAATCTCTGCCTAGTATGAGCAATCAGAAATTAAAAGTTGCCATAGTAGGAGCATCCGGATTTACAGGTTCTGAGCTGGCGAGATTACTTCTCAATCACGGGGAAGTTTCTATAGAAATAATCACTTCTGAATCCCATGTGGGCAAACCTTTTTCGGATTTGCATCCACAGTTTTTCAATCGATTGGACATTCCGTTGGTAAGTGCAGATGAGGTGGGAAATAGAAAGCTGGATGTGATTTTCTTGGCCTTACCACATGGTGTTTCCATGGATTTTGTGGCAAAATGGAAAGATTCCGGCGTAAAGATCATTGATCTTTCAGGAGATTTTAGGCTTTCCGGCAAAGAAGTCTATGAACAATGGTATGACAAAAAACATAGCTATCCGGAAGGATTTGATACTGCAGTATATGGTTTGCCTGAGCTTTTTGCGGAGCAGATCAAGGGAGCCAATCTGGTAGCCAATCCTGGTTGCTACCCTACAGCATCTATATTAAGCATGGCTCCGCTTTTTGCGAAGCAGCTGGTGGAGGAAAAATCACTGATCATCGATGCGAAATCAGGTCTTACGGGAGCAGGCGTGAAGGCGAGTGCGACAACTCATTTTTCCAATGTGAATGAGAATTTCAAAGCGTATGGAATAGCAGGACATCGGCATACCATAGAGATAGAGGAGCAATTAGGTGCTTTGGCAGGCAATCAGTCGACAATTCAATTTACTCCTCATCTGCTTCCGGTGGATAGAGGGATTTTGGTGACGGCTTATGCCAAAGTCAACAGAGATATGAACCAGCAGAAGCTGACAGAGATTTATAGGGACTTCTATCAAGACAAACCTTTTGTAAGATTGAGAAATCAAGCTCCGGGGATTAAAGATGTGAGAGGAAGTCATTTTTGCGATGTTTTCCCTGTGTGGGATGAAAGAACAGAGCGGGTAATTGTGATTTCTGTCATCGATAACTTGCTGAAAGGCGCCGCCAGTCAGGCGGTCCACAATATGAATTTACTGTTTGGTTTGGCGGAGTCAGAAGGATTGAACCAAGTGCCGTTAAAACCTTAAAAAAAGACAAAGATGATTAAAAATATTACTAACGTACGCGGGATCAAATGCTGGGGTGCGCATACCGGGGTTAAGTCCATGAAAAGGGATTTGGCTATTATATATTCGGAAGTCCCGGCTGCGGCTGCAGGAACCTTGACCCAAAATAGAGTACGTGCAGAACCTATCAAAATCACTGAGAAGAACTTGGCCAACAATAGAGCTCAGGTAATCATCTGCAATGCCGGTAATGCGAATGCATGTACGGGCGATCAGGGAAAAGAAGGTGCTGAAGCAATGGTGCGTACGACCGCCCGGATGCTGGGCATTTCCGAAGAGGATGTAATCGTAGCATCTACGGGTATAATAGGTGTTGAATTCCCTACAACGGATGTGGTAGAAGGGCTTAAGGTCAATATTCCCAAATTGAGTGATGAGTTGAAGGCAGGCTCATTTGTTGCCAATGCTATTCTGACAACAGATACTTTTGCCAAGGAAGGCTTTATCGAGTTTGAGTATGAAGGAGAGATGATCAATATGGGGGGTGTGGCCAAAGGTTCCGGCATGATCCATCCCAATATGGCCACTATGCTGGCTTTTGTGGTGACAGATTTCAATATCGATGAAAAGCTTCTTCAGGAGGCGGTGAGTCACTGTGTAGATCGATCGTTCAATATGATTACCGTAGATGGCGATACATCTACCAATGATATGGTGGCCGTACTGG
This sequence comes from Algoriphagus sp. 4150, assembly GCF_031457395.1. Lineage (NCBI taxonomy): Bacteria > Pseudomonadati > Bacteroidota > Cytophagia > Cytophagales > Cyclobacteriaceae > Algoriphagus > Algoriphagus sp. 4150. The sequence continues at coordinate 82,322 of NZ_JAVDWS010000006.1, read as the reverse complement.
CAAATGGATTGGCAGGAAATCGAAAAGTATCAAGTAAGGATGATCCTGGGTATGAGATATTCTTGGAAAAATTGCTTGAGATATTGACTCACTTGGCAAAACTGATTGTCTCCGATGGAGAAGGAGCTTCCAAGTTTATAGAATACAAAGTGACTAAAGCCAGGACAGAAGCTATTGCAAGGACGTTAGTTCGGGAAATTTCTGATTCTACTTTGGTGAAAACAGCCATGTTTGGCAGAGACCCAAATTGGGGCAGAATCATAGCGGCTGCAGGAAATGCAGGAGTTCCATTTAACTATAAGAAAGTAAACTTGTACATCGGCGACCAAAATCACTTGGTGCAGGTGTTGGATAAAGGGAATCCCGTAGAATTCGAGAAGTCGTATATGAAAAAGCTACTCCGTGAATCCCACATCAAGGTATTGCTGGAGTTGAATACCGGTGAGGAAGAAGGAGTAGGCTGGGGTTCTGACCTGACGACTGATTACGTGATGTTCAATTCGGTCTATACGACTTAACCGATTGGGATTTTGTGCCAAACCGTTATCCTGCTTCTCCTGAAGCGGGATTTTTTTTATCCGGATTTACTTTCTGATTAAAACCAACACTAAGGAGCTGGACTCAATCTATTTTTTCAAAAAAATCTTCCAGATCCAATTCAAACCCGGCGATACAATCTGACTTTACAATGTCACCGTGTGTGAAAAGTCGGGAGGGCACATAGTTGCCATCTATCAGTTTATTAATGACCAACGTTTCCTCATCCGGGTGAATTACCCAATATTCGGTTACTCCGGACTCTTCATAAACTTCATATTTGTTCCTTAATTCCTTCTTATTGTTCCCGGGAGAAAGCACTTCCACTATTAAATCCGGTGCTCCGACACATCCGGCGTCATCCAATTTGGACCGGTCACAAACTACACAGATATCCGGTTGAACAACTGTGAATATCTCTTCGTTTTTTTTGGACTTGACCGGTAATCTTACATCAAAAGGAGCGATAAATACCTTGCAGTTTTTTCCTTCCAGATGAATCAAAAATCTAGAATATAGTAATCCGCCTACTTCCTGATGCTTCCTTCTTGGCGCTGCGGCAGCAGAACGAAACACTTTGCCCTTGATTAGCTCGACCATTTCATCGATCTCCCAAGTCAGATAGTCCGCATAAGAATATACTCCGTATTCTGTAAATGGCTCTTGTACAGTGTCTTTGTCTTCAGGTTCCATGATAGCAATTTAATGAAATGGTTTAGGATTTATACAAAAAAATAAGTCCTTCAAGGTTTTCTAAACCTCGAAGGACTCAATTTCAGATATCCTAGTTTATGCTCAGTTATATCGGCCTACTTCAAATCCGGTCAATTCCAATGTAGTGTCTTTTTGCCGGTGCAGTTCGCTGATGATTTTGCCGGAGGCAGGAGCAAGACTGACCCCCATCATGGAATGTCCGCTGTTTACCATCACATTGGAATAACCGGGAGCAAATCCAATGTAAGGAAGACCATCCGGTGAGCAGGGTCTCAAGCCTTTCCAGATTTTGTTCTCTTCGGGGAATTTGGCTTCAAATTCAGGGTAATAGCGGTTGATAGCTTCGAAAATCCCTTTTACGCGATTAATATTTATCATTTGATTAACCCCCGCTATTTCCATTGTTCCTCCAAAGCGGATTTGCGGGCCATAAGGACTTACGGCCACCTTCATTTCTGTCAGAATCGAGGATTGCATAATTTCTGGATTATTTTCCTGCAGGAATGAATAACCCTTTCCACCCATCATAGGAAGCGAGAAATTCAGCATTTCAGCCAATTCCCCAGACCAAGATCCCCCACATAGAATTACCTTGTCCACATCGATTTTCTGCTTGTCCGTGATTACGGCATTTACTACGCTTCCTTTTTTCTCAAAGCCAGTCACTTGGGTATTTGGATGGAATTTCACTCCTTTTTCCAGTAAGTAGCTCTTCAAAAAACCGTAAAGTTTTCCCGGGTCCAAGTGCGCATCTCCGGGGAATCTTACTGCTCCACGGGCTTTCACTTCCAGATTTGGCTCGAAGGTGCGGATATCATCGGGAGTAAGAATATCTGCCTGTAGACCGTTGGCATTCGCAAGATGTGCAAATTCGATTTCCTCCTTCTCCACTGCTTCCGTCTGATAGATCATCATCAGTCCTTTTTCCTGAAGGGCAATTAGTGATTCGGGATGTTCATCTGCGAATTCCTTATAGAGTGCTTTACTTAGCAAACTCAGATTTTTCAATACCGGCACACTTCTCTTCACGTGGGCAGGGTTGGCAGCTTTATAGAATTGGTAGCACCATTTCAACAGCTTGGCATCCAACCGGGGATGGATGTAAAAAGGGCTTTTGGACGAAAACATCCAAGAAATCCCCTTGCTGATCATACCCGGAGCTGCCAGGGGAATAATGTGGCTGGGCACAATCATGCCTGCATTGCCTGTGGAGCAATTCACCTGCATATCACCTTGATCGATTACCTGAACTTCTATTCCTTCTTTTTGAAGAAAATATGCGGAAAACAGACCGATTATTCCGCCGCCGATGATGAGGGTTGGTTTCATTTTTAAGAATCAAGATTTTAGAACCGAGAGACAAGATGTAGAGGAAGAACATACTTGGTTCTTGACTCTTTTTTCTTGTTTCTCAAATCACTTGGAATCCATGTACGTACGGATCGTCGTCATCGAGAATTATTGTGTTGTATCCATAGACTTTTGCCCAGCCTTCTATACTTGGAATAATGGCAGGTTTGCCGGCAATTTCGGTTTCCTCTTCGATTCTGCCTATGAATTTAGACCCGATGAAGCTCTCATGGATGAAGTCTTCTCCCGGTTTCAACAGCCCTTTGGCATACCACTGTGCCAGTCTGGCCGAAGTGCCGGTGCCACATGGCGAGCGGTCGATTGCCTTGTCTCCATAGAATACCGCATTTCTGGCGGTGCTGGTAGGATCGAGTGTTTTGCCTGTCCAAAGTACATGCGAAAGCCCTTTGATCTCAGGATGCTCAGGGTGCACAAACTCATAGTTCTCATTCATCTTCCGGCGAAGCGAACGCGCCATAGCAATCAATTGCTCAGCTTTGTAATGCTCCAATCCGGGAAAATTATCCTGTGGATCCACGATGCAGTAGAAATTGCCTCCATAGGCTACGTCTACTGTCAATTTTCCCAATTCATCGGATTCTATTTCCAATCCTTCCGCAGCCAGAAAACTTTTTACATTTGTCAGCTTTACGGATTTGACCTTTTTCCCTTCTTGCTTGTATTCCACCAGTACCAATCCGGCCGGAGTTTCCAGTCTCAGCTTTCCGGGAACCTTGGGATAAATCAATCCTTCCTCGATCGCTATAGTTACTGTGCCAATAGTTCCATGCCCACACATTGCCAGGCAACCGCTGGTTTCGATAAAGAGCACGGCTACATCATTTTCAGGATTATGGGGTGGGAAAAGCATCGAACCGGACATCATGTCGTGACCCCTTGGCTCAAACATCAATCCCGTCCTGATCCAGTCTAAATTGTCCAAGAAGTATTGGCGCTTTTCCAGCATGTTTTTTCCCTGTAAAAAGGGAACTCCCCCCGAAACTACCCGCACAGGATTGCCACAGGTATGGGCATCAATGCAGGAGAAAGTGTGTCTTGTTGGCATGAACTAATTCAAGATTGGAATTACTTGTCCGCCGTGGCGGATTGAAATATTGGAAAATTAAGTACTAATGTGGTAAGATTACATTGCGTTTGAAACTGGGACATATTCTTGATCAATTGTGATTGAAGAGCATTAAAATCCCGTAAATCGTCATTCGCAAGCTGTAAACCACTAAATTTTTTCTACAGTAAACTTCCCGTTCACCTGTCTTACAATCTTCATTGGGTTTTCATTCTTCAAAGCGTCCGGAAGCAAATCAGGATGCATATCCTGGAACGCAATTGGGCGGGCAAATCGCTTGATCGCACCTGCACCTACTGAAGTGGACCTTGAGTCTGTAGTAGACGGATACGGCCCGCCATGCTGCATGGCATAGCCTACTTCTACCCCAGTCGGAACTCCTTGGAAAAGCAATCTTCCGCATTTTTCTTCCAGAAGATTGATCAGTGCTGCGTTTTGCTTCAGTTCGGGAACATCCCCCCAGATGGTGATTGTCAATTGACCATGAAGTTTTTTGGCAACTTCTATCAATTCATTGGGAGAATCATACACTATCATAAGTGCAAATGCACCGAAAACTTCTTTTTGGAAGACATCATCAGCAAGCCAATCCGCAGCTTTGATCTCTGCCAGAGCAGGGCTGCCATTGATAAGATGCTTTGGGTCTGCCACTTTGATCCACTTGAGCTCTTGCCGCGTTTGGTAGTATTCTATGGATTCATAGTAGGCTTTGGCGATGCCCGGATGGAGCATGGGAGAGCCTGCGATATCCTTGATTTCTTGAGCTACTGCTGCTTCAAATGCTGTAGCATGTGTGCTTGGCACAAAGATCAAACCCGGATTGGTGCAGAACTGTCCGGCACCCATAGTAAGAGAATTCACATAGGATTGGGCAAGTGGCACCAGCTCATTTTCAAGTTTGCCGGGAAAAGTGAACACCGGGTTCACTGAGCCCATTTCGGCATATACCGGGATAGGCTCCTCACGCTTGCTTGCCAGATCGAAAAGTGCTTTTCCTCCTGCATGGGATCCGGTGAATGCTACGGCTTTTGCCAGCGGGTGCTGAACCAATGCCTGACCGATTTCGATTCCCCCTTCTACGTGGATGAATACTCCTTCGTGCAAATCTGAGCTGATGACAGCCTTATGAATACATTCTGCCACCAAGCGCGAAGTCTCCGGATGGGCAGGATGAGCTTTGTATATAACCGGGCAACCTGCCGCCAGAGCAGAAATGGTGTCGCCTCCTGCTGTAGAGAATGCGAGAGGGAAATTGCTTGCACCGAATACAACCACAGGTCCGATGGGAATAAGCATTTTTCTTATATCGGCTTTAGGCATGGGGGATCTTTGTGGATCTCCCGGGTCTATGGTTGCTTCCAGCCAGCTTCCCTCTCTTACCATAGTGGCGAAGAGTTTGATCTGGCCGGTTGTTCTTCCCAATTCTCCATTGATTCTTCCTTCGGGAAGATTGGATTCTTTTACAGCCACAGGTACTATTTGAGATCTATTTGCTTCCAGTATTTCTGCGATTTTATCTAAAAAATCCGCTTTGCGATTTGCCGGCACATTTTTGTACTGAAGGAAAGCCTCGGTTGCGGCGTTGAAAATTTGATCGATCATAGGTTTTGTGAGTTTAAAAGATTGATAAGTTGAAGATAGGAAAAAGGTGCAAGACAAATGCCATTATCCCATGCGGTTACAGCTTAGGTCTGTTGGCTATTCCGTCGGTAATGATTTTCTCAACACGGGCCCGCTCTTCCCCGATCAATGTAAGTCTCGGAGCTCTCACGTGCTCAGACCCGATACCGCAATGTTGCTCGGCAAGTTTGATGTATTGAACCAGCTTAGGATGAATGTCAAGTTCCAACAGTGGCAAGAACCAACGGTAGATTTCTCTTGCTTCTTCGTTTTTGCCCTCATTCACTAAGTTGAAAATTGTAACAGTTTCTTTCGGAAAAGCACACACCAATCCGGCTACCCATCCGTCCGCACCCATTACCAATTCTTCCATAGCCAAGGTGTCTACACCACAAAGCAGTTTGAATCGATCACCAAAGCGATTGCGCATACGGGTTACATTCGAGATATCACGGGTTGACTCCTTAATTGCCTGGATGTTTTCACATTCTACGAGCTCAGCAAACATATCCAAGGTCACCAGTGTCTTATAGTCTATAGGATTGTTATAGATCATAATCGGAAGATCAGTGCTATTGGCGACAGCTTTGAAGTAAGCTACCACTTCTCTCGCATCTGCGGCATATCTCATTGGAGGCAAAATCATCAAGCCTGCAGCTCCGAGCTCTTTGGCTTTGGCGGCCCAAAATAATGCGTCCTGTGTGGCTCCTTCGGCGATGTTTAAAATGACAGGAACTTTGCCCTCCAGATACTTCACCGTTTCCCTAGTCAGGGTGATTTTTTCTTCTTGGGAAAGCACAGAGCTTTCGCCTAGTGTACCGCCCAAGATGATTCCGTGAACTCCGGATTCCAATTGGAAGTCAATGTTTTTGAAAAATAGATCCATGTCCAAACTTCCGTCAGCATGGAACTTAGTTGTCACAGCGGGGAATACACCTTTCCAGTTCATAGTTTTTTTCTTTCAAAATTATACGATGAATTAGGTGTATGAAAGCTTTCTTTTAGTAATTAGTGACTCTATATTGATCAAATAATGTTTATAATTGGGGATATTTAATAATTCAAGCCTATTTTGATCTATGAGTAAAGTAATATCTTTTCAGATTCCCAAATCTGAAAGAACGTTCATTCAGTACCAAGAAGATAGAGGGAAGTACTTTTACAATAAACTTCATCAGCATCCTCAGGCTCAGTTGACTCTGATTTTGGAAGGGAAGGGGCAACTTCTTGTGGGAGATTATGTGGGTAGATTTGAGCCTGGAGAAGTGTACCTATTAGGTGAAAATATACCGCACGTTTTTCGTAGTGATGTGGATTATTTTAGAGAAGAGAGTGAGCTGGCTGTAGCGGGCAATACTATATTCTTTGACTTTCAGGCTTTGGGGAGTGCACTGGAGGAGGTGGAGGAATTCCACGAGCTGGCCAAGATCAGTGAGAAAATCAACGGATGCTTTCAATTGAAGGGGACCATTCGGGAGAAAATTGCAGATTTAATTAGCGGCTTTGATGATTCTTCGGGAATAACCAAACTTCAGCAGAGCTTGGCTATTTTAAGTCTGCTGGATTTTACCTCCGAGGAATTGCAGGCGCTGAATAGAATTCCTGTAAACAGAACGATGACTGAGCGGGATGGACGCAGAATGGATCAGGTGATGAGATTTATCCTAGACAATAGCACTCGACAGATCACTTTGGAGGAAGTAGCCGCGCAGGCATTTATGAGTAAGGAAGCATTTTGCAGATTTTTCAAGCTGAGGACCAGAAGGACTTTTACACAATATGTTCAGCAACTGAGAATCACCGAAGCCAAGAAGTTACTTCTGGAGACTGATATGGGGATATCGGAGATTTCGTACCAAGTAGGTTTTCAGACCTTGTCACATTTCAACAAAACATTTAAAAGTCTTACTGAAATGACGCCAAAAGATTGGCGGAAACTGGAATAGCAGACTGGAGGATTGGCTCTATCGGGGAGGTTGTTCCCCATTATCGGGTATAGGTTTTGGGTTTGCTTTTTTCCTTCTTTTCACTTTTAAGGATGTGAAAAGCTGTTAAAATGTATTTTATAAGAGGTTTTGACATGCCAAAAGAGCGTAGTGCCTTCGTGGCATCCGGTTTGGCTCTAGAAGTGGAAACAAAACCAATTATGAAAAAGCTACTCTTATCACTAACCTTAATGATGGCAGTTTTTGCCACTTATGCCCAGACCACCCGGGATATTGAGGATATTAACGAAGACAATTCTTGGTTGAAATTAGGCCTTAATTTGGGAGTTCCTGTAGGGGATATCGGAGATTATTCATCTTTTGCTTTTGGGCTTGACGTAGCGGGACAATTTATGCGCACGGATAATTTTGGTCTTGGTGTGGCTACCGGCTATACACAGTATTTTGTAAAAGGTGATTTTGAAAATTTTGGTGCCATACCGCTAGGCGTTATGTTTAGATATTATCCCGAGCCTTCAGGATTCTTCGTGGGCACTGATGTGGGGTACACTTTTTTGACAGGAGACATTGGAGGTAACGGAGGCTTTTACATCCGTCCGCAAGTAGGATATCACAATTACGATTGGAATATTTTCGCTTTTTACAACCAAGTCTTCACTTCTGACAATGCGGCAGATATTCAGACTGTCGGTGTAGCTGCGACTTATAATATCAGGTTCAAATAAACACAAACTAACCATGAAAGATCAATTGAAAAAGTACCCGCAAAGTGGGTTTTTAGTTTTAATGACTATGTTCTTTACGGTCGCAGCTTTTGCTCAAGATGGCGGATTGGATATAGATATCAATATCGGTAAAAAAGAATGGTATCAGCAACCATGGGCTTGGGTAGTCGGTGGAGCATTGTTTGTACTGATCTTAGTAGCTTTATTGCGGAGAAAAAGATAATTCTGCCAGAAGTTTACAGGGCCGTTTCGGATTTGAAGTGGCCTTTTTTTGCACTTTATCTTGTTTGTCTAGCTCTTGGATGACTTGCAGTCCTATTCCATGCGTGGATTCCATGGGAAAATGTGTGGTAGATTGTTAGATGCAGGTGATTCTTCGTCTTAGTGTTACTTCGCTTTCCTTTTCCCGATTACGAGCACAGAATGCTCAGATTGTGGAAACAGTGCAGATACGCTAAAGTCACAGTCCTGTCGTAACGGCATTTAGGCAAGATTTATTCTTTGGAACAGTGTTGGTGAATTTGATAGTGCTTCTAAACCGAAGCTGCTTTCTCACTGAGATGGCAATTGCCAACTTAACCACAAATATCATGAGTTTATTAAAAGATGTTCGCGTAGCTATACTTGCTACGAATGGATTTGAAGAATCAGAACTTGTAGAACCAAAACGTGCCCTTGAGAAAGAAGGGGCAGAAGTATTTGTAATTTCTCCGGAGAATGATCATATCAAAGGCTGGAAGGACGGAAATTGGAGTGATAAGATTAAGGTGGATTCACAGGTGGACCAAGTGAGTGCAAAAGATTTTGATGCGTTATTGCTGCCGGGAGGTGTGATAAACCCTGATCTATTGAGAAGAGACCTTACTTCAGTGGATTTTGTACGGAGTTTTTTCGAAGATCATAAGCCTGTTGCTGCGATTTGTCATGGTCCTCAGATGCTTATAGAAGCGGAAGTTACCACGGGACGTACAATGACTTCATTTGCATCAATAAGGAAAGATCTGGAAAATTCCGGAGCGAATTGGGTGGATGAAGAGGTCGTCGTTGACAGTGGATTGGTCACTTCCCGAAGTCCGAAAGACTTGCCCGCATTCAATAAGAAGATGGTAGAGGAATTCCGGGAAGGAAAGCATGCCGGACAAACTGCATAGCCTAAAAAAACCAGAAGCCCGATTAAGTTACTAATCGGGCTTCTAGTTGTTAGACTCAATATTTATATCACCTAGTGCAGATTGGAGGATTATCCCAAATCTGTTCCCCACATAAAGATTAGAAACAGAATCCCGATAACAATTCTATAGTAACCAAAAGCTGTGAATCCATGGGTTGAGACGAATTTCAAGAATACTTTCACCGCAAACCAAGCAGAGATAAATGCCACCAATGTCCCAATTCCCAAAAGAGATAATTGATGGTTGGTGAAGGCTAGATCGGTTTTCAATAAGTCATAACCTGAGGCTGCCATCATGGTAGGTACGGCCAAAAGAAAGGAAAATTCAGTTGCCTGTTTTTTGTCCAAGCCATTGAACACTCCTCCGATGATAGTCGCCGCTGCCCTGGAAGTGCCGGGCACCATGGAAAGACACTGGAATAGCCCGATAAAAAAAGCATTTTTATAAGTTATTTCTTCCACTTCGACCAGCTTAGTTTCGGAGTTAACCACTTTTTTGTCAATAAAAATCAAAATTATCCCCCCTACAATCAGGGACACGGATACCACAATCGGGTTAAATAAATAAGCTTTGATGTAATCGTAAGCCAGCAATCCTATGATTGCAGTCGGTACAAATGCTGCGAATAATTTGAGGTAGATGTTGATACCTTGAAAAAACCGTTTGATATACATCAGCGCGATTGCAAGTATGGCACCTAGCTGTATAAAGATTTCGAATGTCTTTACAAATTCATCGTCATGGATATTCATGGCAGCTGATGCCAAAATCATATGTCCTGTGGAAGAAACCGGCAAAAATTCAGTCAAGCCTTCGATGATAGCAATAATTATACTCTGTGTGATCGTCATTCAGCAAAAAGGAAGAAGCAGTTGATAGTTAAGCCTGCAAAGTTAATAATGCTGCTTACACTCGGGGGAATAAAGTTGTAAATCCGTTAGATTACATTCTAAAATTTAGATTCTTTAAGAACAAGTGATTTTATTAGCCGTTAAATTTTTCACTTTATAAACTCAACTCCCGACACATGAAATCGAGCATGACTCAAAAGTCACACACTGGGATGATTATAAACCCTGCGAGATTCCATGTGACCACTGAAAAACAATTATAATCACATGAAAAAAATTTCTCTTTTGCTCACCTTGTTTTTGGTTTCATTTTTCAGCTTTTGTCAAGAAATCAAAGAGTCCATATTCAAGTCTGAAATCCAAGAAGTAACCGTATTTCTCTCAGGCGCTCAAATCTTTGAGACTTCTACCGGGCAAATAGCTGCAGGTGAGTCATTTATCGTGATCAAAGGACTTTCGCCTTATGTCGATGAAAAGAGCATACAGGTGAAAGGGGTGGGTGATTTTACAATCCAGGCGGTAAATAAGCGCTTGGACTATCTATCAGAGCAGAAGTATGGAGAAAAAGTCAAAGCGCTTCAGGACTCTATCTTGGCCATACAGAGAAATCAAAGTAGGGAGTCGGCGAGACTCGAAGTATTGAAGGAAAAGGTAGGCTTGCTGAACGCCAATAAAAATATAGGAGGAACTCAGAATGGCTCAAGTCTCACAGAATTGAAGCAGGCTATGGATTTTTACGATGCTGAACTGATGAAGATCAAAGCAGAGGAGTTGAAAATCCAAGCGAATATGCAAGAGGAAAACAGCGAAATAAATAAGCTGGGCAATCAAATCACTGCGATGCAAGCCTCTTCAAATGAATCTACCTCTGAAATCCGGATTCGGCTGAAGGCAGACCGGGCGGGCAGTGCAAATTTTGAAATCAACTACCTAGTCGCCAATGCAGGCTGGTATCCCAAGTATGACGTTAGGGTGAAAGATGTGAGTTCTCCGCTTTCACTTACGTACAAAGCGGAAGTTTACCAGAACACGGGCGTGGACTGGAAGAATGTCAAACTGAGATTTTCCAATGGCAATCCCAATCAAGGAGGTCAAATTCCCAATCTGGAAAAGTGGGAGTTGAATTTCGCCAGATTGACCATCTTCAATCCCAGAACCCAGACTTTTGGATCCGTTTCCGGACGTGTTACCGGCAGTTCCGATGGCGATCCTCTTCCCGGAGCTAATGTCATGGTAGTCGGCACCACGATAGGAACGGTGTCTGATTTGGAGGGAAATTATTCGCTGACTTTACCTTCCGGCGCTAGCCGATTGAGTGCTTCCTTCATTGGTTTTCAGTCTAAAGAAGTTGCCATTAATTCACCCAAAGTAAATATTTCACTTGAGGAGGATACTCAGGCTCTTGAAGAAGTTGTAGTGGTGGGTTATGCTGTTGAGCAAAAGAGATCAATGACTGGGGCAGTTGCAAGGGTTAGAGGACTGAATTCGTCTGATGCTGTGGCAGCAAGCCCCTTGCAAACCACCCTGGTAGAAAACCAAACTACCGTAGAAATCGAAGTTGCCGAACCCTATTCAATCAAATCGAACGGTGAGAAAACCTTGGTGGATCTGAAAAACTATCAAGTGGATGCTTCCTACAGGTACTCGGTGGTTCCTAAGTTGGATAATGATGCTTTCTTGATTGCCGAGATAGCGGATTGGAGCAAATACAGTTTGCTGGAGGGGGAGAGCAACTTGTACTTTGAGGAGGGTTTTGTAGGAAGATCAATTTTGGATGCCTCTTCCTTTCAAGATACGCTTGGGATTTCTATGGGGAGAGACAGAAGCATAGTGATCAAGCGGGAGAAAAATGATGAATTCTCCAAAAAGAAGGCAATAGGATCCAATATCACTGAAAGCCGCGAATATAAGATCACGGTGAAAAACAACAAGTCTCAGGCAGTCACGGTCAATGTAGAGGACCAGATCCCTGTTTCGGTGAATTCCGAGATCACTGTAGGGACATTGGCGCTTTCCGGAGGGAAACTGGATCCACAAACAGGAAAAGTAACATGGACTATAACGCTACAGCCCGGTGCCCATCAAGAACTCAAACTCCAGTATGAAGTAAAATATCCGAAGCGGGAAAAAGTGATACTGGATTAGATTTCTGTTGTTCTATAACTTATCAAAAAGGGTTAAACAGACTTATGAAAGTTTGTTTAACCCTTTTTTAATGTCTTAATATACTATTTCTCCTTGTTTACCACCCAATAATTGAGATATCCTGACGGGGTTTCAAGCACTACTTTAAAGATCTCTGACTGTGTTCCATTAAGAGAAAACGTCTTGTTTCCATCTGCCAAATCAACTTCGCCAACAAGCCAATAATTGTCCAGACCGCCGGTCTTAAAATGGTTTGTAGTGGAAAGCCAAACCCTTCCTGTTTGCCCTGGTGATAATGATTTCCAATTCATTCGGATCTCACCATTTTCCAATTTAGCGTTAAGATTACTTGCCTCCACGGGACCGATAAAAGGTGTTCCATCAAGCTCCAGCGCAATCTTTTTCGGTATAGTCAAACCTAAGTGATAAGCCATGGAAGGCAGTATATCCACCATTTTAGGTTCTTGTAGGAAGTATGTATTTGTCTCTTTAGAGTTTGTTACAATCCAGATTCTTCGTTCACGATCCGATTGGCCACCATGTCCAAAGCCATCATCTTCCCGACCGTGATCTGTAGTGACGATGATCAGCCAATCTTCCTGATGGTTCTTTTGTCTGTGCTGAATGGCTTCCCAAACTCTTCCTATCTGAATATCTGCTTTTTGTACTCCATCGATCATTTGGGGACTGTTGCCATAGCCATGCCCCATATCGTCAGTATATTCCAGATACATCCAAGATAGGTCTGGGGCTTCGGCTGAGATATAGCGTGCGGCTTCTTTGGACACTGCTTCGTCGATTTTGTGGATATAAAGTTTATCATTCCCATGCGGGAAATTCAAGCTGTCCAACTCCATCCCATCAAAATAGTAGTCAAAGGCAAGGTTTCCGGTTTCCGGTAAATTTGCTCCCGCCAATTTGGTTCTATTGTCCAGCCAGGTAGAAAATATCGCTGTTTTCTTGGTAGGGTCTGCTTCCTTCAGCATCCGGAAAATCGTCCAATAATTATAGTTTGGTGCTTCTATGTCATTTCCCCAAACATTGTGTTTATTCGCCCAGACTCCGGTAAGCAAGGAATTGTATCCTACGGCTGAGATAGTCGGAGTCTCAGAATATCCTCCAACTTCCCCACCCATAGTGGCTAGAGCAAATCCTCCCTCAGCGATGATCTTGTCAATATTGGGAGTCGCCACGGTATCGAGAACATCTGCTGGAATCCCATCCAGAATCACGAACAATACCTTCTTTGCGTTTTTTTGAGCATATCCCTGCGATAGAAACAAAGACATCACTGCAATCATTAGTATTTTTTTCATTCTTAGCTAATAATTCCTTGTTGTAAAAGTATGAAAGTAGCCCGCCGGTGGCGGCAGGCCTTTTTGTTTTAAGTCCTATATTTAATTCCAGCCGAATATCTGTTGTGAGGTAAGATCCAAAATTACTTGCAAAAAAGTGAATGGCGGAAATTTAATCCGAATTCTATTTCTTATTCAGCGTCATCTCAAAAAACTTATACCAGGTACCTCCGGAATTTGCTTCTCCGATTTCATGCCATTGCCCTTGGTCATTAATCGTGATTACATACCGGACGTTCTCTACAGGATACCAGTAAAACACGTTGTCCAGTAGTTCAGCTTTATATGTTCCCTGCTGATTGCTCTGTAGAAAAGAGCTGAACTTATATTGTCCACTGCCTTCTGCCATAGTGACTATCGCGAGTGCGTTATGGACAATATTTCCATCCGAAGTGCCTTGCCCCTCAATTAATAACGCGGTGTCATTGAGTTTCAAACTGACTTTTTCTGTTTGTTCAAAGGTCAATTTTTCCCTGCTTTGATTCATTATCCACCCGGTGCCTTCCCATTCTCCTACTAGAAACCCGATTCTCCGAATTTCTTTTTGAGCCTCTACATTCGTTTCATAATTCTGCGCCTCGGTGAATAGCGGCAGACAAATCAAGCAGAATACTAGTAATTTTTTCATGATGTAAATTGGTTTATGTTGTAAACTATAATTTCAAATTTTTTTAGGAAATGTAATTTTTGAGTGCTTGGACATATTCTTCAAATGCCCTGATTCCATGTGCGGTAATTTTTGCAGTAGTCAAGGGGCGTTTTCCGCGAAATGATTTCACAATTTCCAAGTATCCCGCTTTTTCGAGTTTGTCCAGCTGAACACTGAGATTTCCGGCAGTGGATTCGGTTTTCTCTTTTAAGAAGGTAAAATCTGCCTCTTCCACACTGATCAGAAGTGACATCACTGCCAGTCTTAATTGGGAATGTAAAAGAGGATCTAAGGGTTTAAACTCGCTCACGGTAGCTGTTTTTCAGATAATATCCCGGAACCAAATAGCCTAATATAATTGCTATGGCAGCCACTAGGTTTTGTTCGATTATGGGTAATTGGAATGCAATAATAGCCCCAATACCTAAAATTACCGCACCGTAGGCATAAATGGGCGCACGGATGATGCGTGAGGTGGTGTACATTCCTATAGCTATTAGCAGGAGAATCACTGGATTGTGGTTGAATCCAAGTACGGGCATGGCACTGAGTACTATGAAAATAGCAATGCAAACTGCGATCCAGATATGGCCGACCATCATTCCCAAATGCGATTTGACTTGGCTTTTTTTAGCTTTTAGATAGCCCCATCGGACACTGAAAAAAATAACAGGTGCCAATGCCCACCAAATTAAGTAGGGTTGCTCTATTTCTAATTTTTGCAAAATATATTGTCCCAAGTTGCACAGGGATACTGCCCATCCCCACAGCAAGAGCTGGAAACTGCCGTCACCGGAAGTCTCCCGTTTGGCCTTTGAAATCATCTCAGTGATAATCGCCAGCGATTCGGTACTAGTCAAGTTTTTTTCCATTTTGATTAAGTTTACACAATTATAAATTGGTTTATATTATAAACCAAATGAATATATAAAATTTGTGTGATTTACAGGACATTGACTAATTTGGGTTTAATTCAATGAGCTATTAATTATGAAGAATATTTTTCATCCTCAGATTACACAAGAGCTGATAGATCGTATAAATGAGCTTACACCCGAGACCACACCCCGATGGGGGATTATGCGGGTAGATCAAATGATGGCGCATTGCTCTGTAGCTTATGAGATGGTCTATACAGATAAGCACCCCAAGCCTAATTGGCTTATGAGATTTATATTGAAGACTTTCGTGAAAAATGGAGTGGTAAACGATAAGCCTTATCCAAGAAACGCGCGCACAGCTCCTGCTTTTATCATTGAGGAGCGCAAAGATTTCGAAACGGAAAAGGCTCGATTGATAGGCTATTTGGAAAAAACACGCGACTTAGGCATTCCGTATTTTGAAGGAAAAGAATCTCTTTCCTTTGGTCCGCTTACAGCTCAGGAGTGGAACAGCCTCTTCTATAAGCATCTTGATCACCATCTCACCCAATTCGGCGTATGAAACATCCCGCTAAGTCTATCAGAACTTTTATCGGAGCAAAGGATTATGCTGAAAGTATCCGCTTCTACGAGGTGCTGGGCTTTAAAGTGCAATCGGTGGGCGAAAAAATGGCTGTGGTGACTGTGAGGGAAAATATAGCATTCTACCTGCAGGATTATTACTTGAAATCCTGGTGTGAAAATTCGATGGTTTTCCTCGAAATAGATAATGATCTGGAGTCCTATTGGGAAGCAATCAAAGTTTTGGGACTACCGGATAAATTTCCCGGTACCAAACTCAGTACTATCCAACGCAACGACTGGGGAAATGAGTTTTTCCTTCACGATCCGGCGGGAAATCTCTGGCATTTTGGAATATTTAAAGAGAATATCAATGAATAAGAGACTTTTATTGTCAGCAGCTTTCATATTTTTTATTTCTTTCATGGGGGTAGCACAAGAGAATAAATTTGAGAGAGAAATAAATCAGATCCTGAGTCAGAATCTGACTTATTCGGCAACGATACGACAGACAGGAATTCAAGGAATTGTTTTGATCTCAGCAAAAATTGATGAGCTGGGCAAAATTGACAGCTTGTTTCTGATTGAGTCGCCTGATGATCGGTTAACAGATGTTGTTATCAATGCTATGCGCGCATTACAAGACAAGTGGAAAACTAAATATCTTGATGGCAGACCTTTTGATAAAAAATACCTTTTCCACTTCAGTTTTCAAATAGGTAAAAAAACACATGATATTGTGTGGGAAAGAAAGCAAGTTGAAAAACTACTGGAGAAAGGGGATGATGAAAAAGCACTTGAAAAACTAAATGAACTCATTGCTGGGGACCAATATTCGTATTTGCTTTTTGAATTGCGCGCTACTGCAAATCGTCAATTGGGAAACATTGAAGCTTCACAGGAAGATTATATCCGTGCAAAGTATCTCAAAAGAGACTTGATTTCCACTATCACGATAACAGCAATAGCGCAGTAATATGAGTCTAAGTACGTTCCCTTCTTGTTACTTGTGTCATGCTACCAGCTACCCACTTTAACGGGCTAAAAATATGCAAAAGTGCTGTAATCAGCCTGATTCTTGGTATTTTTGAGTCGAACAGAACTGTAGCATCATGAACAAAACCATACTCCTACTCAGTCTTATTGCTTCACTGGCATTTGTTACTTCCTGTTCTTCTTCGGAAGAAAAAGCTGACAATCAGGAAGAAATCACGGCAGAGGAAGGCCAGCCGTATACTTCAGACAATTCTGCTACCTCGTTGGATTGGAATGGAACCTACAAGGGCACTGTGCCTTGCGCCAGTTGTGAGGGAATAGAAACCACCCTTATACTTAACTCAGATCTCACCTATAAGATTGTAACCAACTACTTAGGTAGAAATGATGCGCTTGAGGAAGAAAACACCGGATCCTTTACTTGGGATGAAACTGGCTCTATTATCAC
Source organism: Algoriphagus sp. 4150 (assembly GCF_031457395.1). Lineage (NCBI taxonomy): Bacteria > Pseudomonadati > Bacteroidota > Cytophagia > Cytophagales > Cyclobacteriaceae > Algoriphagus > Algoriphagus sp. 4150. Next base: position 65,285 of record NZ_JAVDWS010000006.1, on the reverse strand, counting down.
GCTGGAAAAAGTAGCTCAAGGTCCCACACAATATAAAGTGGGCGAAAATCGGATTTGGCAGCTCGATATGGAAGGAAATATAATCACCGGCGACTTGGCGGATCATTATATTCTCACCAAGAGATAAACTTACTTGAACCGTACTACTTTGCCGTGAGCCTTAGAGGTCATCTCCTGAGGAATAGAATCGGTAATTTCTTTGTACAGCAACTCTACTAGCTTTTGTTTGAGGAAACTTCGGTTTAATATAATGCTCACTTCCCGCATTGGTGAAATTCCATCAAATGGGCGCAGTCTTGTTTTCTCTTCGTCTGAAAGTTCCATCGTCGCAAGTTCTGGCAATAGAGTCACGCCTTTGTATCGATTCACCATATTCTTCAATCCCTCAAGGGATCCGCTTTCGTAATGGAAATTCTTGGGACCGCTCAGACTAGGGTCACAGAGATTGATGACCTGATCACGGAAGCAGTGACCTTGCTGCAACACCCAAAAATCTTCCTTAATCACTTTCTCAGGATGGAAAACATTCTCTTTCAGCAAAGGATGGTCTTTGGATAGGTAGGCGAAAAACTTCTCATAAAACATCGGTTTTTCCACAATCCCCGCCTCGTGTAGAGGAGTTACTACTATTCCCAGATCCAGCTCATCATTTTTCAGCTTTTTCACCACTTCTTCGGTTACCATTTCCTGTACTTCCAGCTTCACATGGGGATACTTCTCCAGAAACTTCCGAATGAAGAGGTGCAGTAAATAAGGTGCAAGTGTTGGGATGATTCCCAGCTTGATCACGCCCGAGATGTCTCCTTTCAGATGAGCTACCAATTCAAAAATACCCTTGCTCTCGGAAACCACCTTTTTAGCCTGCTCGATTATCTGTACCCCCATTTCTGTGGGGATCACCGGCATTTTACTCCGATCAAAAAGGATGACATCCAGATCCCGTTCCAGCTTGCTGAGCTGGGCGCTCAAGGTGGGTTGAGTTACAAAACAGCTTTCTGCGGCATGGCCAAAATGACGGTGCTTGTCGACGGCAAGAAGGTATTCGAGTTGTTGGATAGTCATAGGATAAGGCTTCTCAGCATCTAAAGTAAAAAATCCTGCAAAGAGTTTCTTGTCAAACTTTTCATTACCAAATACCAATTGTCAAATAGGTCTTTGGATATTTTTGTAAGTATCGAAAAATCAGTATTTTATGTCGGGATTGGAAATAGAACATATATTTTCCCACAAGGCACAACCATGGGCAACGCATGTCTTTACAGTTCGAAGTCCTACTTGGTTTATTGTAAATCCCATAAACCCATCAAACCCGGATTATGCATTAGGTTTCGTTATGAGGACATTACTTGCAAGAAAATCAGGCTGTTTGGAGACTGAGGCATAGCACCGCTATGGTGAAGTCGAAAACTGCAACGCAGTGACTGATTTTGAAGCAATTAATGGCTGTAATAGAATTGCTAATGCATATTTCGGGTTAAACCCTAACTCGATAACCTATGAATTCTAAATTGAAATTTATCTTTTTATTTGAGGCTCTCGTGGGAGCGGCTTTTTTATTGATGCAGTGCACAAGTGCACCCAAAGAAAACATAGAAATAGGGGCAGAGAAAGCTCCCGCTACAGTATTTGTAGCTAATCCTGTCTTGGTGGAGGAGAAGCCTGTGGGGAAATTGGCTATAGGGGATGCAGCTCCTCCTTTCAATCTGCCGGGAATAGACGATAGCTATCACAAGCTGGAGGATTATTCCGATGCAGATGTACTTGTCATCAACTTTACCTGCAATCACTGTCCTACGGCCCAAGCGTATGAGGATAGATTTATCGATGTGGTAAATGATTACAGCGGAAAAAAAGTAGCTTTTGTGGCGATTTCCTCCAATAGTCCCATCGGAATTCTTCCGGAAGAATTGGGCTATACCGATCTCAGTGACACATTTGAGGAGATGAAAATCCGGGCTGGGGATAAGTCCTACAATTTCCCGTACCTCTATGACGGAGACACACATGAGTTCTCATTGGCCTATGGACCTACGGCCACACCGCATGTATTTGTTTTTGATAAAGAGAGAAAGCTCAGCTACTCGGGAAGAATAGATGCTTCCGAAAAACCCGGCACTGCCAATGGAGAAGATCTGCGAAAAGCAATTGATATGACATTGGAAGGGAGAAGTCTTCCCGAATCAGAGGCACAAACCCCGGCTTTCGGATGCTCGATGAAGTGGGCTTGGAAAAACGAGTACACCATCAAAACCAATAAAGCATGGGAAGAGAAAGAGGTGACAATCGAAAAGCTATCGCCTGATGGTTTGGCTGATCTTCTGAAAAACGATACAGATGAATTGCTCCTGGTCAATTTCTGGGCTACTTGGTGTGGTCCCTGCATTATAGAATATCCGGAGTTCGTCACGATTCAGCGCATGTACGGAGAGCGGGATTTTCAGTTTGTCTCCATCAGTATGGATAGTCCCGGGCAATCAGACAAAGCACTGAAATTCTTAAAGGGGAAGTCCTCTGCACTTCCAAACTATATTATGGATACAGAAGACAAGTATAAGGTAATCGAAGTAGTGGGGAAAGATTGGGATGGCAGTTTGCCTATTACTTTGCTGATAGAACCGGGAGGAGAGATCGCCTATCGGGTTCCCGGTACCATTGATGCCAATGAATTGAAAAAAGAAATAGTTGATAATGCGCTGATTGGCAGGTATTATTAATTGTTATGTTAAGATTATACAGTTAAATTGTATAAAATCTTAATAATATTCCCATGTCGCAAATTCACCAGCTTTCCCTGTCCCTTTATTCAAGTTCCAGATTGTTGATCCAACTTATCCAGAATTCTTTGAATGAGCTAAGCCTGACTTATCCACAGTTCCTTGTGCTTTCGGTACTGTGGGAAGAAGATGGGCTGAAGGTAAATGAAATAGGGAAGAGACTTTACCTTGATTCCGGTACGCTGACTCCCTTGTTGAAAAAACTTGAAGCTATGCACTATGTGAAAAGACAGAGAGGAGAAGCTGACGAAAGAACTGTTCACATAGAGTTAACCTATCCCGGCAAATCTCTTCAGGCAAAGGTTCAAGAAGCTCTAGGTGCCTTAGATGAAAAGTTCGTTGCAAAATCAGAATTACATTTGCCGGAGTTAAACCAATCCCTGACAAATTTGTTAGCAGGTATTGAAACACTTAAAAAATCTCAATAGGAATGGAAAAACTAAAGATTGACTATACCGCAACAGCAATAAATACCGGAGGCAGAAAAGGCCATGTGAAAACCGATGATGGCCTTCTGGATTTTGATGTTGCGATGCCGCATGAAATAGGGGGAGAAGGAGGAAAGACTAATCCTGAGCAACTTTTTGCAGCTGGGTACGCAGCTTGTTTCGGCGGAGCGCTGGGCGCTGTAGCTGGCAAAACCAGTCTACGGGGCTCTGAGATTACCACTAAGGTACATTTGGGGAATTACGGTCCCGGTAATTTCGGTCTGGCTGTGGATATTTTTGTAAAAATCCCTCATGCCTCTTCATTGGAAGAAGCTCAAAAACTCGTGGATGCAGCGCATCAAGTTTGCCCTTATTCCAAGGCTACCCGAGGCAATATTGAAGTGAACGTAAAAGCAGTTTCTTGATCACTAAAACAATTAAAGACTGTCTCATAACTCATGATTGTCACACCTGACTGCCGTCAGGCAGGTTGAGCGCCAGTCTGCCAAAGGCATGAAAGTCGAAATGGGCTTAATTAGCACATAAAAGGCTTCGACTTCGCTACCAATGACGGAATTCAAAAAAGCATGCAAATGTTGTGTCAGTCCGAGCACCCGGAAGACGGGAGTCTGAAGGAACGAGGACCCTTCGTACTTCCCGACTCTCGTCGGTCAGGTACTCAGGGTGACCCAACTTTATTTCTACATCACTTTCCGTCATTATTCATTTGTAAATCTTAAATTTTTCTTACTCAGCCTGACAAGAAAACCTACTTAGGAGACACTCTCTTTAATTCTATGGTACGTGATGTTTCCGGACTATACCTAACACAATGGAAATTCTTAGATCCTTTGCCAATTCCTGTATAAATTATCCAATGATCTCAGGCACATTGTTCTAGCTATCTTTTAGCGTTTTCAGCAGATCCTTCATGCTCTAATTAACCTTCTTCAAAATAGGCTTTTCCTGCTGAAAAGGATAATTTTGAACCCTTTACCAAATAATCCCCAAATATATGGCTGTAAACGATTTTATACGTGATAATAAAGATCGCTTTCTCAATGAGTTGTTGGATTTACTCCGAATTCCATCAGTAAGTGCTGACCCGAAATTTAAAGATGATGTTTTTGCAGCAGCCAATTTCGTAAAAGAAAGCCTGGAAAAAGCAGGTGCCGATGTAGTGGAAATCTGCCAAACCAAAGGTTATCCGATTGTTTATGGAGAGAAGATTGTTGACCCTGCTTTGCAGACGGTTTTGGTATATGGACATTACGATGTGCAGCCTGCCGATCCTTATGAACTATGGGATTCACCTCCTTTTGAGCCCGTCATCAAAAAGACCAAAATCCATCCCGAGGGAGCGATTTTCGCCCGTGGATCTGCAGATGACAAGGGGCAGTTTTACATGTATGTGAAGGCTTTTGAGGCAATGATGGCTTCAGGAGATTTGCCTTGCAATGTCAAATTCATGATCGAAGGGGAAGAGGAAGTCGGTTCGGACAATCTTGACAAATTTGTCATCGAAAACAAAGAGAAACTCAAGGCTGATGTCATTCTGATCTCAGATACGCATATGATTTCCATGCAGGATCCTTCCATCACAGTTGGACTTCGCGGGATGGCATACATGGAAGTGGAAGTTACCGGGTCCAATCGTGATCTTCATTCCGGTACTTACGGCGGAGCTGTAGCCAATCCGATCAATGTCCTTTGTGACATGATTGCGTCCATGAAAGATGAAAATGATCACATTACCATTCCGGGCTTTTACGACAAGGTGCAGGAGCTTACGGCTGCGCAACGTGAAAGGCTTAATGAGGCTCCGTTTGATCTAAATGAATACCGGGATAAACTGGATATCGAAGAGGTACATGGAGAAAAAGACTACACCACCATCGAGCGTGTAGGGATTCGCCCGACTCTTGATGTAAATGGAATATGGGGAGGCTATATCGGCGAAGGTGCCAAAACGGTGCTTCCGTCCAAGGCGCATGCTAAAATCTCTATGAGACTTGTTCCCGATCAGGATTGGCATGAGATCTCTGAGCTTTTTGAAAATTACTTCAAATCCATAGCTCCGAAATCCGTGAAGGTGAAGGTCAAAGCGCATCACGGCGGTGCGCCTGCTGTAGTTTCGGATTCTTCCGTTGGTTACAGAGCTGCTGAAGCTGCGATGGAGGAAACTTTTGGCAAAAGACCAATTCCTACGCGTGAAGGTGGATCTATTCCTATCGTTGCCTTGTTCCAGAAAGAATTGGGTTCTGATCCGATTTTATTTGGGTTTGGACTGGATACGGATGCATTGCATTCGCCCAATGAGCATTATGGTGTGAAAAATTACTTTATTGGAATAGAAACCATTGCGGCTTTCTTCCGTCAGTTTAGAAAGCTCACCGACAAGTAAACAATTGGTAAACTGATTAAGTCGCCAATCAATCATTATTACATGACAACAACCCTCGGAAAATCAGGATACCCCGTACTTCTGGCACTGCTTTTCTTTAGTTTCTACGCGCAGGCACAAATCATAGCTCCTCCTAAATGGACAATTTCCATAGACAGGGAAAATCTATCGGTGGGAGAGGATTCCAAACTTGTCTTCGAGGCCGAAATTCCTGCGGGTTGGTATATTTATGCAAATGATTTTGATCCTGATTTAGGGCCACTGTTAACTATACTTAAACTCGATGATTCTAAGAGTTTTCAGTTAAAAGGAGGCCTAAAAGCGATTGACTCGAAGACTAAGTACGAGGAAGTATGGGAAGGAGAGGTCAAATATTTTATTAGAAAAGGCAGATTTGAGCAGGCATTTATCCCTCAAGCTGACAAAGGGGAATTTTCAGGGACTATAGAATATCAGATGTGCTCTGACCTTACGGGTCAATGCGTCAACTATGAAGAGGATATTCTGTTGGCTTTTACAGCAAAGCAAGCAACAAACAGTCCAGCTTCCCCGGAAGCTGGACAGCAGAAAGCAGAGCAACAGGGGATTATTGCTCCTCCCAAATGGCTGATTTCCATCAAACCAAAAAGTTTGGTGCAAGGAGAAAAAGCTACTTTGGTGTTTGAGGCACAAATTCCAATTGGCTGGTATATCTATGCCAATGATTTTGATCCGAAGCTCGGTCCAATTTTGACGACTTTGAAGCTGGATAAATCAAAGACTTATGAGTTAATAGGTGACTTCACAGCAATTGATTCTAAGAAAAAGTACGAAGATATCTGGAAAGGTGATGTCAAGTATTTCATAGGAAAAGGAAAATTTGAACAAGCAATCCTCCTAAAAGCGGAATCAGGCATTATTCAAGGTGCCTTAGAATATCAGATGTGTAATGATGTAACCGGAAAATGCACTCCACCTTATGAGGAGGACTTTGAACTTACATTTACTGCAAGTGAGACAACAGAACCTTTCACTGAATTTGAATCATCAAATGAAGCGGAAATAGGAGCCGACCCGTCATTGCGAGAAGGAGGAACGACGACGAAGCAATCTGTAAGTGATGATGAGATTGCTTCTCCGTCTGTGGCGGATCGCAATGACGATAATCCGTCAATGGAAGTAGATGCATCCGCGGCAACTTCTTCCATTGAAATTATTCCGGAGCAGGAAAAAGAATCGCTTTGGGGATTTATGGTATTGGCTTTTTTGGCCGGTTTGGCGGCCTTGCTTACTCCATGTGTTTTTCCTATGATCCCGATGACGGTGAGTTTCTTTACCGGCAGAGCGAAAAGCAAAGCAGCTGGGATCAGAAATGCTGCCATCTATGGTTTTTCAATTATTGCTATCTATACGGTCGCGGGCACGGCGGTAGCGGCTATCCAAGGGCCGGAGTTCGCCAATTGGCTGGCAACACACTGGCTGCCCAATTTGTTTTTCTTTGGGGTTTTCATATTCTTCGCTTTGGCTTTTCTGGGGATGTTCGAGATTACCCTGCCCTCAGGGCTAGTCAATAAAGTGGACGAAAAGGCAGAAAAAGGTGGTTTGACAGGGATTTTCTTTATGGCTTTTACACTGGTTTTGGTGTCTTTTTCCTGTACCGGGCCTATAGTAGGTTCTATTTTGATCTCTTCTGCCGGAGGAGAATTGGTGAAACCTATCCTGGGGATGTTTGCCTTCTCTCTGGCATTTGCTATTCCGTTTACACTGTTTGCCATTTTCCCGGAATGGATGAATCGCCTACCGAAATCCGGAGGTTGGTTGAATTCTGTGAAAGTGGTTTTAGGCTTCCTCGAGCTTGCACTGGCATTCAAATTCTTGTCTATCGCTGATCTGGTTTACCACTGGGGAATCCTTGACCGTGATATTTTCCTGATCATCTGGATCGTGATTTTTGGTGGATTGGGACTTTATCTTTTGGGGAAAATCCGTCTTCCGCACGATTCTCCCTCAGACACCATAGGTGTGCCACGCTTGCTTTTGGCATTGCTCACATTCATGTTTGTGCTCTACATGATCCCCGGGCTTTTTGGCGCTCCGCTAAAATACCTAAGTGGGTTCCTTCCACCTATGTCTACCCAGCAGTACAAATTAACCGGCGGGTTAAGTATGACCGACGCGGGCGAAAATATTCTTGGCGAACCGGTGAAATACGCAGATATCCCATTGGAAATTCCTCATGGGATCCAAGGGTATTTTGACTACGAACAAGCCATGCGGGCTGCCAAAAAAGCCAATAAACCTTTGCTTATCGACTTCACAGGGCATGGCTGTGTGAATTGTCGAAAAATGGAAGAGAATGTCTGGGTAGATGCGCAGGTGTTGAAAAGACTGAAGGAGGACTTTGTGATGGTGGCGCTTTATATCGATGAGCGATTGGAGCTGCCGGAGAGCGATTGGTATACTTCCGAATACGATGGGAAAGTGAAAAAGACAATGGGGAAGCAAAACGCGGATTTTCAGATCACCCGCTTTAAAAACAATGCCCAACCATATTATGTGATCTTGGACCATAATGGAAATCTCCTCGCTCCACCCAAAGGTTACGATACCGATATTCAGGCATTTGTCGGATTTTTGGATGGAGCGAAGGAGAGATTCAGGGGATCAAATTAATTCTGCTTTACTGTATGTGTCAGCAATCTGGGATTGATGATCAGCTGTGTCCATCCCCAGCAGTTGATATTGTCTGAAGGGATTCCTCCTTTCACCGAGCTCATACTTTCTGTGGCAAACAGTTGAGAATAGCCCACATTCATTTTGATGTATTTGGCGATGTTCTTGGAGAATACGAGGTCCAATTCTGTTCCCAGATTTTGGCTTAGCTCACTTGCCATTTTGCCATTTGCGAAGAACACATGGGTATTTAATCCGAGTGCGGATTTTTCTCCAAGCGCTAGGGCAATCTTCCCATAGACATCATTCAGTCCGACATTGTTTGCGTGATTTCCTACGTAGAAATAGTCCATGTATCCATTGAACTTATGGTTTGTTCCGTAGAGAGGAAAGAAGGATTTGTTCTTCCCTTCTCCACCTTGATCAGTTCCGCTCAATGACTCAAAACCGGCAATTAATGTTGCCTTTCCGAGGCTGTATTTTGCTTCCGCCATATACTGGTAGGCACTGAGGTCGGTGAAGGCATTAGCCTTTCCCGTTTGCAGATAGGCAGACCCTGTGATAGTGAGGACTGAGAGCGGGAATGTGAAGTAAGTACCGGAAGTTTGTCGGTAAAATAAACCGTCTGTTTGTGGTGTAGGCTCATCGGTATATTTCTGGAAACCATTGTTCATAAAGAGAAAGCTGACCGAAGCTTGGTCCCAAGCTTTCGTCAAATGTGCCATTTGCATGGTTTTATATGAAAATGCACCTGTGATGGTGTAATCTGTACCGAATGCGTTTTGCGCTTCCTGATTGAAGGCAAATGCCAAGTCCAATTTGAATTTGTTCTTGGAATATTGAATCATCGCCGCATCATGAAATCTTCCCTGCATCGCCCAATCCACTTCTCCCAATATCCGCTGATCATCGTAGGAGATCGTCTGCCTTCCCAGCTTTAATGCCCAATCTTCAGTGAATGCGTAACGAATCCATGCCTGAAAAAGGGAAAAGGAATTGTTGTCATCTGAGATGCTAAGCTGCTGTGTGTCTCCCCAAGTGCTTACATCCTGAACGCTGAAGTAAAGACTTAATTTTTCGTCCTTAAAACCCAAATTAAGTCTGGAGCGTTGGGTGACAAATGCCGCAGCCTTGGCATTATCCGGAAAGAGATTTCCAAATCCGTGACGATATTCTAATCGTGGACGAATATCTGCATCAAGTGTGAATTCCTGTGCTTTCAGCTGACTGCCAAGACATAACGAAAGCAAAACGAGTGTAAAAATTCTTTTCATAGTTCGAGCGTGGTAAAGTTAAACCCGAACGAATATAAGTATAAATACTTAATTATTGATTGAATTAATACGTATTTTTATCTAAGTATTTTTATGTGTGAATTTTCAGTTGATATACATTCTGCCTACTGAGACTGATCACTGTGCACCGGATCTCAATTTCCTGTCCGCTGTTCACAGTCCGCTCTTCTCGTTGAACAGTGTGTCTAGTTTTCAGATTGAAACTTTCTGCCAACTGAGACTGTCCACTGCCAACTAATCATTCTATCTGTTTCTCAAAAATCTTTTTTGAGAACTTCGACTTCGGAGCTTCGCACAGCGAGCAGCGATAGTCCTCCGGCAACTCCTCAAAAGGGGTAAGTGGTGCAATCGCCCGGCTGAAATCTCCATACCTGGGATCATAGACAGTCAGGCAATCCGAGCATTGATAAGCTTCTGTTTTTACCGTCTCTTTTGGCTTGGATAGCTTTTTGGATTCTTCCTGTTTTTTTCCCAACTGCTCGAAATACATCTTGCTGAGCTCAATCAAAAGGCCCGGCAATTCGACCTTGTCCACTTCCTGTACATAGACGATGTATTGTTGTGTGTTAGGATCGAAATTTTTGGCATAAAGCAGGTTGTACGTATTACGGATTTTTATCCCCTCCAGACCTACCGGAGGCTGGTTTTTTTCTATAATAATGGAAGTGAAATAATACGCTTTTTTAGTGTAATCCGTGATTCCAAAAGTCAGCCCATAGGTGCTGATGTCTCTTTTGTCAAAGTTGTCCACCAGATACTCTTTGAGCTTAAGGGCAGATTTGTTGTTCACAGGAAGATGCCAGTTCAGCTCCAGCATGGAGTGCCGCACGTTGATTCCATAGCGGCCCAGAAGTCGTTCCCATTCAATTTTTGTATTTTCCGGAATCCCTTTGATGATAATGGATTTCCAGGGTGTGATGGAGATTTTACCTATCCGGCTGTCTGCGCACAGATCACAAAGCACTTTCAGGAAGTCTATGTAGTATTTGTTATTTCTCCAGTACAAGCCCAGCCAATAGCGGTCGTCGCCTACCCGATTGATCCCCTCATAATACGGGAAAGGGTAAAAAGGTACTTCCAGCGGATTGTCCACCGTCCGGTTATTGGAGTCCACTGCGTCATTGACCAGTTCAAAAAGGAACTCCACCGTCTCCGGTTCTTCCTGTAATATGTCCTCGATGGCCGAAGCTACCTTTGCCATATCCCAACTGTAAATCAGTGCCGGGTACATCATCGTATCCTCCCACTGTGGAAGGCGTACGTATAGATACCAATAGTCTTCGTGGGCTGAAGCAATGAAGTTAAGGTGGCCTGTGAATAGTGGGACTAACCGCTGCTTGGGATCAGTAATATTTATTTTCAGATTTGGCTGAACTCTGAATTGCTCCAATATATACAGATACCGATCTCCTGTAAGCCAGGGCGTGCTTGGGAAAATATCGGAACACACATACGATGAGACGATATTTTCTGCTCCTATTTCCTCAGGAGATACCAACTGAAATTTGTCTTGAGCGTCTATTTCCAGCATATCATCCTCTTTGATAAAAAGGATGTCTTGACGTGAACCCAAAGAAATAGTATCCAGACCCGCGCTTTCGGCCAATTCTAAGATCTGCTTAAGTTCGGCCGGAGATAATACTCCGCCTTTCACCACTACTCTTGAATAGGTCTGTTTCATGTGTTTACAAATTAAGTTTTTCTTTTAGAGAAATAGTCAAGCGAGTTTAAATGGGTTATTAAATAACCTTCTGTATGATCCCGTAGGCGCGGGATCAGGCCTGCCTGCCACAGGTAGGCTTGATTTCTTTGTTCTTTTGGCTTGGCCCAAAAGAACCAAAAGGCCAAGACGCCAGCAATCTTCCGCCCTCATACCAGCCGCACCCTCGTGCTGCGTCACCCCAACGCGCCATAACAACAAGCAAATCTGCTGATGCGGTGTATGACTGGATATAATCATCCCCTCTGTGTTCCCGTAGGTACGGGGTCATGTCTGCCTACCGCAGGCAGGCTCGATTTTATGCCGGTACTTTTGATTGGTGAAGAATCTCTCTAACCTCCGTTTTGCAACTTCCGCACCCTAAGCCTGCACCCGTTTGCTGGCAAAGCGCAGTAAAATCCGAACATCCGCCTGCAATGGCTTCGGTGATATTTCCTTCACCTACACGACTGCAGCTGCAGACTAATTTTCCGATCACCGGACGGGTGTCCGAAGAGCCCATCAGCAGAGATTTTCTTTTTTCGGAAAGCTCAATTTTGTTTTCGATCAGGGACTTGAATTCAGCGAATTCATTTTTGTCCCCCATCAGTACTGCTCCAATAAGCAGATCATCCTTCACGATACATTTCTTATAGTAACGGCGGCTCATATCTGTAAAAATGATTTCCTCATAGGAATCGTCATTTTCAGGGATCAGGATATCTCCTATACTGCAGAGCTCCAGGTCTTTAAATTTCAATATATTCATCAGTACGGAGCCGTTGTAAATACTGCTCACATCACCTGCGATATAATTTGCCAAGACCATGGCCTGCTCCTCAGCAGCTGAGGTGATCCCGAAAAGCTGATTTTGAAATTCCGCAATCTCCCCTATGGCAAAAATATTCGGGTAATTCGTCTGTAAATGCTGGTTTACCTTGATACCCCGGCCGCATAGAATGCCATTGTCCCGGGCGATCTTGATGTTTGGTTGAGTCCCGATGGCATACACTACCGCGTTGGCATAAATTATTTTTCCGCTTTTCAGCGTAATAGACAGTGATTTATGTTCTTCATCATCGAATACTGTACTTACTTCATTGTCGAAATAGACGTGAATTCCACGCTCTTGCACGTCGAGAGAAAGCAACTTACTTGATACTTCATCCAGCTGCCGCTCCATAAGCCGGGAAGCACGCTGTACTATGGTTACTTTCACCCGGTTATGCTGCAATGCAGCCGCAAGCTCCAGACCAAGCAATCCACCGCCGATGATCACCACATGCTGATTTTCCGGTGGTAGTTTAGTAGAATCCAGGTAATCCTTAAATCGGTCTGCATCTATTTTACTCCGCATGGTAAAGCGCCCCGGCAAGTCCAACTGGGCATCTTTCGGAATGAAGGCCCTGCTTCCGGTCGCTAAGATCAACTTGTCGAATTCGTATTCCAGTCCGTCATCATCTACCACTACCTGCTTCTCAGGATCAATTTTCTCTATGGATAGTCCTGTATGAAGCGTGATTTTCAGTTTTTTGAGCTCATGTTCTTTGATCTTCTGAAGCTGCTCCCAAGTCAATTCTTCAGTGACATATTCAGGTAGAAGGACCCTGTTGTAAAAAGGGTGTGGCTCTTTGGAGAAGACATGAATATGATCATGTCCGTTGTGTTCCCGGTAGTTTTGGATAAAGCGGAAAGCTGCAGCTCCGGCTCCTACGACCACGATTTTTTCTGACTTTTTTTTGTATTTGGAAACTGAAACTGTAGTGAATTTGAAGTCAGGTTCTTTGGATTGGGGATCGACTTCAGTCTTTGTCAGATTGTTTGCCCGATTGAGATCGCTTTGGAGTTGCTTGCCCCAATGCATGGGAAGAAATACTACCCCTTCACGGATGCTTGTAGAAAGTTTAGCCTTGACCCTGACTACGCCGTTTTTGCTTTTTACTTCCACCACATCGCCATCTTTCACCTTGTCCAGATAGGCATCGATGGGGTTGATCTCCAGCACAGGACTCGGGTAATGCGTACGTAGTCGGGATACTTTACCGGTCTTGGTCATCGTGTGCCATTGATCTCTCACCCGTCCGGTGGTAAGAATCAAAGGGTATTCCTTGCTGGTTTTTTCAGAGGTATTGGTGATTTGCGCAGGAATATTGAATACCGCTTTTTGACTCGGTGTGAAGAATTTTTTGTCGGCAAAAAGCCTGGGAGTTCCCCCGTGTCTGTACTCGAGAACCGGCCACTGAAAGGAACCTTCGCTTTTCAGCCTATCGTAATTAAGGAAAGAAATATCAATGTTTGTACCCTTCGTCATGGCACAATACTCTTCGTAGATTTCCTCAGAATTATTGTAATTGAAGCCACGGAAGCCCATTCTTCGGGCAAAATCACAGAGAATCTCCACGTCGGGTCTTGCCTCGCCGGGAGGATTGATGCCTTTGTTCAAGTAGGAAATCCGACGTTCGGAATTGGTCATCGTTCCTTCCTTTTCCAGCCATCCTGCAGCGGGAAGTACCAAGTCGGCATATTCCACTGTGTCAGCTTTGTGCGAGATATCCTGTACGATTACAAATTTGGCGTTTTGAAGGGCCCTCTCAATTTTCTTGGAATTCGGCAAGCTTACCATAGGGTTGGTGCAGATGATCCAAACAGCCTTCATCTCTCCGCTTTCGAGTGCGTCAAACATCTCAGTGGCAGAGTAGCCGGGTTCCGGTGAAATCTCATTTACTCCCCAGAAATTTGCCACCTCTTGCCTGTGAACTGGATTGTTTAGCTCCTTGTGAACTGCCAGTAAGCTAGCCATTCCGCCGACTTCCCTTCCTCCCATCGCATTTGGCTGGCCGGTGAGGGAGAAGGGGCCGTTTCCGGGCCTACCGATTCTGCCGGTTACCAAGGACAGGTTTAGAAGCGAAAAGTTCTTGTCCGTACCGATTGCGCTTTGGTTTAGTCCCATCGCCCACATGCTGATAAATCCTCTGGATTCACCGATGATCTCGGCTACTCTTTTGATGTCCTCGATAGCAATACCACAGAGTTTAGCCGCCTCTTTCAGAGAGGTTGCCATGACTTGCTTGCGGTATTTCAGGTAGTTTTCCGTGTGTTTTTCTATAAATTCTTTGTCGGCCAGCCCGATATCGATGATCCTTTTGCCTATGGCATTGTACAGAATTATGTCTGTCCCCGGAATGATTTGCAGGTGAATATCAGCGAAAGCCGCGGAATCGGTTTTTCGGGGATCCACCACGATAATCTTCACATTCGGGTTTTTCTCTTTGTGCTTTTCCAGTCTCCTAAATAGAATGGGGTGACACCAGGCAGGATTTGCTCCGGCGATCAAAAAGGCATCCGCAAGCTCTATGTCTTCATAGGAAATGGGAACCGAATCTTCTCCAAAGGTTTTTTTATAGGCCACCACAGCTGAGCTCATGCACAGGCGGCTGTTGGTATCGATATTATTGGTGCCGAGAAAGCCCTTGGTAAGCTTGTTTGCGATGTAATACTCCTCTGTCAGGCATTGGCCAGAAATATAAAATCCCACGCTTTTAGGGCCATATTTCTGGATCAGGGATCTGAAGACACCCGCAGCTCTGTCCAGCCCATCGTCCCAGCTTACCCGTTCCCTTGGATGGGAGCGGCTCCAGCGCATTTCAGGATATAGGATTCTGTCTGAAGTATCGTTGACCACGTAGTGGAGATTCATGCCTTTCGAGCAAAGCATGCCTTGATTGACAGGATGGTCTTTATCGCCTTCTACTTGTACTTTGTTTTGAGAATCCACACCGGCAACTATGCCACAGCCGACGCCGCAGTAGGAACAAGTGGTTTTGACTTTTTTATCAGGGATCACTGGTTGAAATTACAATTGGAAATTGATTAAGAGCAAAATAGCTCGTCCGAATGATAGGAACCAATCACGGAAGAGCTATTTTGGGAACTGTTGCTACAAGTTAATTATCTATTCTCACTAATTCAGGCTGTAGTTTGCTTAATTCTACCTCTGCCACTTTTTCATCTTCGGTGCTGAACCTGATCGCCAACGCGACCATGCCGGATACGACAATCAATCCGCCAATAATCAAATAGCCCGTTGACACTGCACTTGCTGCCGCTGCTGACTGGGCTGCAGCCGCTGCCTCAGCCCCCAGCGCTTCACTTGCGATCAAGGCGGTTTTCTCAGCTACCGCAGATTTGGAGCTTAGGAACAGTGCAGCCAAAAAGGCTCCAAAATTCCCGCCGGCTCCCACAATTCCCGAAATTGAGCCGATTGCCTTTCTGTTCACAAAAGGTACAACAGAGTATGTAGCTCCCTCTGCCATCTGTACCGTAAGGCTGAAGGCAACCAAAAGTACAAAACCTACAGCCAGGCTAGTGGCTAGAGAGAACAGGCTAAGCGTCAGACCCTCGGCAATTAAGATTGCTGCCAAAAACCAGACTCTCCCTTTTAGTCCTTTTGTTTTTCCGAATTTGTCTCCGAAAAATCCTCCCAGTGTTCTGGCGAAAATATTCATCAGCGCAAATGAAAGCACAATATTGCCTGCTGTGATCCGCTCTAGCTGAAACGTGTTTTGAAGGTAATCATCCATGGTTCCGTATACCGTCAGTTCTATTCCAAAACAGGCGGCGTAAACAATGAAAAGCAACCATACGCGGTAGTCTTTCAGCGCTTCCATAAAACCGACTTTGTCCTTCTTGGTGGTGGGAACTTTTACTCCTCTTGCTTCTAATTCTTTGAAGTTGCCCTCAGGAGTATCCTTTGTGAAGAAGTAGTACACCAATCCCATGGTAAAACAGACTATGCCTGCAATCACCATAGCATATCTCCAGGCATCAGCCTCCGCGACTCCCAGTCCTATGACTATCGCTGCTATGATCGGCATGCCAAGTCTATTTGCTCCACCGCCTAGATTTCCCCAACCTGCTGAGGTGGCATTGGCCGTCCCCACCACATTGGAAGCAAACATAAGGGAGGTGTGTACCTGAGTGATCACAAAGGATGCTCCGATAAATCCGGTCAATAGACGGCAAATGTAAAACTGCATCGGTGTCTGAACCAGACCGCTAAGTATTACGGGAATGGATCCCAAGACCAAAAGCCAGGTGTAGCAGAGTCTTGGACCATACTTATCGCATAGTTTGCCGATCAGTAATCTGGCGAAAATTGTTCCCGCTACGGCAAGAACTGTTGCGTTCCATTTTTGCGCGGGAGTAAGTCCCAGATCCTTGACTACATCCGGCATGAAGGGCACAATACCGAACCATGCGAAAAAACAAATAAAGAATGCGATAGAAGTGATCCAAAAGGTTCGGATCGGGACGGATTTGATATCCAAAAGATTCAACCGTGTCGCCTTGTGTGTAAGTAGTGGTTTCATATGATTATAATTGTTTTTCAATGGCCATATGGAATCTCGCATAGCGGATAATCATCCCTCTGTGTGACGTTCTTCGTCATGCTCGATTTCATGTATTTATAATTTGATTTTCAAAGGGCACTCTGGTTAGTTGGAGCAGGTTATGGAATCCCTGCCTGTGGCCTCAGGCAGGCTTGATTTCATAATACTTATTTTTGTCTTGCTAAAATTAAGTATTAATACGTAATTACAATACGTAATACGTAATTTTTTTAGATAAAAAATAAAAAATCCACTTGGAGTGGCTCCAAGTGGATTCTTGACTACGTATAATATTGACTATTGTACTTAGATAAGGTTTAATTCTCTGGATTTTGTGGTCAGTTCCACGAGATTTTTGACATTCATCTTTTTCATCAAATTAAACCGGTGTACTTCTGCCGTTCTTTTACTGATTTCCAGTGCATCGGCAATTTCATTATTTCCTTTCCCTTCGAGAATCAATTCAAGAATCTGCTTTTCCCTATTGGTCAGGTTTGCCAATTCCTCGGGAACCACATCAGATTTGGAAGATGTTTTGGTTTTTCCATTGACGAAATTATTGATGATATAGGCGGACACATCGCCGGCAAAAAACTTGCCTCCGGCAGAAATAGTGTGTAATGCCTTCAAAAACTCACTTTTAGAAGATCCTTTGAGCAAGTATCCGTCAGCTCCCGCCTGAATGGCTTCCACTACGTACTCTTCTGAGTCGTGCATGGAAAGTACAAGTTTCTTGACGTGAGGGAAGCGTTTACTCATTTCCTTCACTACTTCCAGTCCGTTCATTCGCGGCATACGGATATCCACAATCAGTAAATCCGGGTTTTTCAGGGCGATTACTTCCAGTGCTTCTATACCGTCCGATGCTTCATCGATTACCTCAAATTCTTTCTCACTCTCCAGCAAGGACTTGATGCCGTCCCGTACCAGTTCGTGATCATCTGCTAAAACTATTTTGATCGGGTTCATATGCGCTTAGGTAAATACGTAGTAAAGAAACAGAATTTACGTATAAAAATCTAGAAAATCTAGACCAAAGGTACGTTGAGTGTGACTTTGGTGCCTTCATTCGGAGAAGAATTGATGAACAGCCGACCATTGATGTATTTAACCCGCTCTTTCATAAAGGTAAGTCCCATTCCGCCTTCCTCATCCGGTTTGGATTTTAGCTTCGATTGATCAAATCCCTTTCCGTTGTCATCCACGATGATGCTGAGGATATTCTGACTGTGCGAGACGGTGACGATGATATGGGAGGAATCTGCGTATTTAATCGCATTGTTGATCGCTTCCTGCGTGATGCGGTAGAGGTTGATCTCTACCAGAGAATCCAGTCGCTGGGAGAATTCTGACTTGTTGAATAGGACGATGTTCTTCCCCGTGAGCTTGGAGAGTTCCTGTGTCAGTTCTGTAAGCGCGGGCACAATCCCGTAGTCCTTTAATTCCGGAGGAGTGAGATTGAAGGTTGCTGTTCTTACGCCTTTAATAATATTCGAAGTGAGTTCTTTGAGTTTGATGATCTTCACTTCGGCTTTCTCGGGATCAGAAGAATCCACGCTTTCCAGCAGGTACTTCAGTCCCGTGAGCATCTGTCCGATTCCGTCATGAATATCTTTTGCTATGCGGTTTTGCTCATTTTCCTGGTTCTCGATGATCTGTCTAGAAATCACCTTCTGCTGATGCATTTTTTCCTCAAAACTCTCTTTGGTCAGCAGCTCCACCTGATGCATAAACTCCTTCCGCTTGGTGATATCCAAGCAGATCAAAATCAATTCAGACTTGTCTTCAGCCGAGTTAAAAGGAATCATGGACACATCCAGCCAGATATCTTCGCCTGTCTGGGAGGTGGTTTTCAATTCCCCTTCCCAGCCGGCTTTTTTGTTTTCGGCAATGATACGGTCTATCGTGAGCTGCTCATTTTCCAAGGGAGAGAGCAGATCCGAGATCTTGGCATTGATATTGAATTTCTGGGCCTTATAAAGTCTGCTGAAGCGTTCGCCTATGTGGGTGATGTATCCTTCCGGTGTGATTCGGGCAAATAGAAGAATCTGATCCATGGCTTTGCTGAGAGCTTGTAGCTCCCTGACCGATTTTTCTTTGGACTGACTGAGGATATCCGCATTTTTGGCCATTTGGATGGCTTTTTTCTCCGCAGCCAACAATTCCTGGATACTGGCTTTCATGGCTTTGGCCGAAGGCCAGAAGATGATCAGAAACTCACTCACCAACACCAATAGTGTAAACAGCGTGATGAGCAATTCCACCCGCTGTAGGTTGGAGACTTTGTCCTTGGCTTCGTGATCGTATTGATTTACGATCTCATCCATTTTGATCAGAAAACTGTTTGCGTTGGTTTCAATTATCCTCAACTGCTCCGCGATGGCAGTGGAATCCTCCACATTGTCGGATTTGAGAAAAAGGAAATTCTTTGTAGCGGCTACTACTTCCCCGAAGTCCGGATTGATTTGCTCAAACATTTGCGTGATTTCCCGGCTGTTGTCTACAATGAAATCCTGTGCCTCATCGCCCAGCTGTAAAAGTTGATGGGCATTTTCCCAGCGGTTCAAGGTGCTTTGTATCGAGTCTGTCAGTACGTGTGAAGTTTTGGGAGATTGGCTGTGTGACAGTAAGAGCACTTCCTTGTTCAGTTTCTGACTCAGCATTCGCTGCCGGCCGGCTACATTGACGAGACGGCTGTCATTTTCCTGATCATTCAGGTATTTTCTGATGAGAATCTGGCTTGCGATCAAGGAGATGGCAATGGCTCCCAACGCAATGATATAAAGTCTTCGGAGACGATTAAAAGTATCTTGATCCAGCGATCGCGGTGTACCGGTCATTTGATTAGGTAATAGCTTCTTTGACTAATTGAAGGCTTGAGGGTGAAAATGGTAACTGTAAAGCGGCCCGATGTCCTTTTTCTGACATTTTAGCCCAGGTTTTTTGGAGGATGTCGATGATTTTGGCAGACTCGTGTTTGGCGGCGAATTCTTCAAAATAATATTCCAGAAAAACCAGACAAATCACATCTTCCATGGTTTGGGTGTCAGGATCTGTTTTCAGCTGCTTCTTTCTGATCAGGAATTTTGTCTTTTCTATCGTCTCTTCATCGTACCCCGCCTCTTGGAGAATCTCTCCGGCCATATCGGCATGCATCTTTTTCAGCTCCTCCCTCCAGCGGAGATATCCCACTCTGTCCATAGGGTAGTCTGCTCTCGGGATCTTCCATCTTCCGATATGCTGTGCCCTGACGGCGAGCTGCATAGCTTCCGGGGATTCGGGTGCAAACTGGTTGAGTTTGTCTGTCATACGTATAGAGTACAACAGTTCTTTTGCAATCTCTTTTCCCGATACTTCTTCTTTGGTGGGATCTTCTGCATTGACCTGATCGATCAATGAGATTGCTTTCTGGAATCTGTTCATGTGTAAAATTGGATTAATCTGCGAATCCAATATATACATTTCCCTCCTGAATCCTGACCGGATAGGTCGCAATACTATATTCTTCTCCATTCAAATTACTGCCGTCTTCCAGCGAGAAGGTCTTCTTGTGAAGGGGGCAAGCTACTTTTGGGATCCCTTGCATATCACCTGTCATGCCTCTGGAAAGCACCATTTCCATCTTATGCGGGCACAGATTTTGGCAAGCATACCAAGAATTGGTTCTGGTGAAATGGAAAACGGCAATTTGTTTGGCATTGTATTTCACACAAGCACCGGCATTCTCGGGAAAGTCATCCGTCTGACCTACTTTGATCCAGTTGATGGCCTGCTGCTCTGCTACGGATTGATAGTTTTTTAATAGTTCTTCCATGATCTTATACGTATTGGATTACCAGGGTCTAGGCATCTTTTGTTCTCTCATTGGCACAAATACCAAGTTGTCGTCGGGTTCGTCTGAGTTGACAAATGGCTTGAATCTTTTCATCATCTGCGGATCCTCGATGGCTTCCTTCCATTCACAGGCATATCGCTGTACCAGCTCTTCCATTTCTGCTTCCAGCTCTTCGGCAATTCCCAGACTGTCTTCCACGACTACTTTTTTCAAGTACTCGATTCCGCCTTCCAGCTTTTCCAGCCATGGCGCAGTACGCTGAAGTGGAGCGGCTGTTCTGATGTAGTAGACCAAGAATCTGTCGAGGTATTTGATGCAGGTTTCGTCGTCTAATTTTTCGGCAAGAAGAATGGCGTGCTTCGGCGTAGCCCCTCCATTGCCACATACAAAGAGATTCCATCCCCCTTCTACTGCGATGACTCCAAAATCCTTTCCGCGGGCTTCAGCACATTCGCGGATACAGCCGGATACACCGCCTTTTAGTTTGTGGGGAGAACGTAACCCTTTGTAGCGCTCTTCGATTCTGATGGCGAAACTCACGCTGTCATGCAGGCCAAATCGGCACCAAGTAGATCCCACGCAGCTTTTCACTGTTCTAAGTGATTTGCCATAGGCATGTCCGCTTTCGAATCCTGCATCGATGAGCTCTTTCCAGATCATAGGCAGCTCATGAAGCTGTGCCCCGAAGAGATCAATTCGCTGCCCGCCCGTGATTTTGGTGTACAGATCGTATTTCTTGGCTACTTGTCCGAGTACCATCAGTTTCTCCGGCGTAATCTCTCCTCCCGGCACCCTTGGAACTACAGAGTAGGTACCGTTTCGTTGGATATTTGCCAAAAATCTATCATTTGAATCTTGTATTGGGGCCTGACGATTGGCGGTTTCCATGTAAATGCTGGCGAAAATCGAAGCCAACACCGGCTTGCACATCTCGCAACCATGACCTTTGCCATGCCGATCCAGGGCTTCGTCAAAATCCACGATATTGTGAAGCTTTACCAAATCGTACATTTCCTGGCGGCTGTATTCGAAGTGCTCGCAGATCGTTTCTTTCACTTCCTGTCCCATGGATTTCAGCGTGGCCGTAACCAAATCCGTCACCATCGGCTTACATCCACCGCAGGAGCTGGAAGCTTTTGTTTGCTTTACTACATCTGAAAAAGTACAGCAGGAACCGCGGGTGATCGAATCACAGATCGTTCCTTTGCTCACTGCTTCGCAAGAGCAGATCTGCGCAGTATCAGGCAAATCCAGTACCGACCCCAATGCACTTTTGCTTTCACCTCCTCTGGAACCCAAGATGAGATCTTCAGGGTTCTCGGGAAGATTCATTGCATTGATGTACAATTGGAAAAGTGTGTTGTAATCCGAAGAATCACCCACCATGATTCCGCCGAGTAGCTTTGAACCGTCTTTGGTGATGTTGATTCTCTTGTAGACTCCGCGCTGCTTGTTCTCATAGACGATTGCGGTGATTTCTTCATTTTCGATAAAAGGATCACCGAAGGAAGCCACTTCCGTTCCCACCAATTTCAGTTGGGTAGACATATCGATGGAAGGACTCATAAGCTTTTCGCCCCCTGTAATTTGATCTACAGCGACTCCCGCCATCTCATATCCCGGAGCCACCAGTCCGTAGATACCATTATTATAAAGAGCTACTTCTCCGATGGCATAAATGGCCGGATCGGAAGTTTCCATTTTATTATTCACATATACTCCGCCTCTTTCACCTGTTTTCAGTCCGCATTTCACCGCCAATTCGTCTCTTGGGCGGATACCTGCGGAAATAATCAGCATGTCGGTTTCGAGGGAAGTTTCGTCTGTAAATTCAATTTTCTCGATTCCTTCTTCTCCTATGATCTCTTTGGAATTTTTGCCCAAGTGAATCTTCATGCCAAGGCTTTCTATTTTGCCTTGAAGCATATCACTGGCGGCTTTGTCCAGTTGACGTGGCATTAGGCGCGGGGCAAATTCGATTACGTCGGTTTGTAGTCCGAGCTCTTTAGCGGCATTTGCCGCCTCCAAACCAAGAAGGCCACCGCCCAAAACCGAGGCTTTTAATTTTCCCTCGAGCTTGAGTTTTTGTGCGTATGCCTTAATGGCATCAAGATCTTCGATGGTTCTGTATATAAATACCCCGGGTTTGTCTACTCCTTTGATAGTAGGAACAAAGCAGGAAGAGCCTGTAGCCAGAACCAGGTAGTCATATTCTAAATAATCGTGCTTATGCGTAAAGACACGCTTGGTCTCAACGTCAATAGAAGTGATCATTTCTCCTGTACGTAGCGTGATGTTATTCTCGGCATACCAGTTCCGGGGGGCTAACAGTAGCTTATCCGCTGAATCTAGTGAGAAGTATTCGCTTAGGTGGACGCGGTCATATGCCGGTCTGGACTCTTCACCGAAGACTGTTACTTCAAATTGATCACGAAGAGGGTGGGCAGCCAGTTTTTCGCAAAACTTGTACCCTACCATTCCATTTCCTATGACAATAACTTTTTTCATGGCTACGTATTTTAGAGCTCAAATATAAGTATAAATACGTAATTACAAATAAAATTTTAAAGAAATACTTATTCTAAATAAGTATAATAAAGCAGGCTGGGAAGGGAAAAAGCTTGTCAGTGGGGATTTAAATTGATTTCTCACTTGATTAAGTATCTAGATACTTGCTTTTAGAAATTGGATGAATTTTACTTCTACGTAAGTGGTCTAGTTAGACCAAATTTTATCCGGTTTTCAGGACAGGTAGGCAGGCTTGGATCCGTCTCACTGCAGTCTTCAGACCGCTATACCGAACATTCATTTGGCTGAAGTTCTCCAAGTGAGATGGAAGTATATAGTAGGTCCAGCTTCAGGAGAAGCAGGATAACGGACTATTGAATAGAAGACCCAGCTTCAGGAGAATCTGGATGACAAAGAGATTGCTTCGTTCCTCGCCATGACGCAGTAAATTTATCATTAAACTGTGTCCTCCGCATAAACCTCGGTTGGTGAGCTGGCAGAACTACCGCGTTCCCCGTGGTTTGAAACATAATTTTTCCTGACTTGCCTGACCGGTAGGTAGGCTTGGCCCCGTCTCACTGCAGTCTCCCGACTGCGCTGCCAAAACATTGATTAAGGCAAACTTCCCCAATGGGATCGAAGAGTATAGAAGATCCTGCTTCTGGAGAAGCAGGATAACGGACTATAGAATAGAAGACCCGGCTTCGGGAGAAGCGGGATAATGTAGGGATTGCTTCGTTCCTCGCAATGACGCAGTGAAAGGGGTTTTCTTACCTACAGATGCAGGCGCTCAGCATGCAATTACCACTAAACTGTGTCCTCCGTGTAAACCTCTGTGCTCTCCGTGGTTTAAAACCTTCAAACAAAAAAAGCATCCCAAAACGGAATGCTTTCAAAATTTATTTTTCAAGTAGAATTAGCTTACTCTTTCTATCTGGGAGAAGTAGAAGGCTCCTTCGATAGCGGCGTTTTCGTCTGAGTCAGAACCGTGTACAGCATTGGCCTCGATAGACTTGGCAAAGATCTTACGGATAGTTCCCTCGGCTGCATCAGCCGGGTTGGTAGCACCGATCAATTTTCTGAAATCTTCCACTGCATTGTCTTTCTCAAGAATAGCTGCGATGATAGGGCCGGAAGACATATATGCGCAAAGATCAGCGTAGAATGGTCTTTCTGAGTGAACTTCGTAGAATTTACCGGCGATCTCCTTTGTCAATCGGGTCGCTTTCATGGCGACGATTTTGAAGCCTGCCTCTTCGATCATTTTCAAAATTGCTCCTGAGTTTCCATCTGCGAAAGCATCAGGTTTGATCATGGTGAATGTTCTGTTAGTTGCCATGTTGTATGTTTTTCATTGGTTTAATTCGGGCGCAAAAATAGACTTTTTCGCAGCATTCACCATAAAAACTTTTGTATTTTCAGGCTACTATATTCATTATCAGAGAGCTGGCATAATTGGGATTTGTCAAAAATTTCCTGACCTTTGCGTACTACAAGAGCCAAAAAGCAGCTAAATGTATAAAATTGAAGCTTTAGCCTCGTTTAAGAGAGAGATAGCCTCACCCAAAAAAATATTCATCACTACTCACGTCAAGCCCGATGCCGATGCATTGGGTTCTTCATTGGGATTGGCTAACTACCTGCTCAAGAAAGGACATGAGGTGACGGTGGTAACCCCGTCGGATTATCCTTCATTTCTGGACTGGATGAAAGGCAATGATGAGGTGCTGGATTTCAGCAATCCCAAGCACAGCGAACTTGCCACCAAGAAATTAAATGAAGCGGATATTATTTTTTGTTTGGACTTCTCTGTTTTAAAAAGGGTAAACGAATTAGGTGAAATGATCCGCAAGTCGGAAGCATACACCGTCAATATTGATCATCATCAGGATCCCGAGGATTTTGCTGATTTTCGTATATGGAGTACTGAAGCTGCCGCTACCTGCGAGCTGGTCTATGAACTGATCGTGCAGCTGGGGGATGAAAAACTTCTGGACAAAGACATCGCAGAATGTCTGTATGCTGGGATCATGACAGACACGGGAGGATTCAGACATCCCAATACCACCAAGAATGTCCATCTTGTGGTGGCGGAATTGGTGGATCTCGGAGCGGATATCTCCCAAATTGCCAATTGGATCTATGATTCCAATTCGGTCAACAGACTGAAATTTATAGGTTTTGCGATCAGCCGCCGCCTGATAGTTCACGAAGATCTACATATGGCGTACTTTGCGATCAGCAAAAAAGATCTTAAAAAATACCAAAGCCGTACCGGTGATACAGAAGGTTTGGTCAATTATGCATTATCTTTGGACGGGATAAAGCTGGCGGCCTTATTTTCGGAACGCGAAGACGGTGTCAAAATTTCTTTCAGATCATCCAGCGAAGTAGCTGTCAATAAGTTTGCGGCAGAATATTTTGATGGAGGTGGACATAAAAATGCCTCTGGAGGCAAGTCCACATTGAGTCTTAAAGATACGGTAGAGCGATTCGAATCTTTGGTAGAAGAGCACCAGAACGAATTATTCCGCATTGTCCCTCTTGCAGCAGATTGATTAGCTTGAACCCCCTCCTTATTACTTTGAAAAATCACTTATCTTTTATGAAAAATTCAAAAAGCCTTTTGGCAATCCTTGTTCTCTTGGTGGGAGCGGGTACCTTGACTTCATGTAAAAAAACTAAAGTCACAGAAAAAGACGGTATAGAATATACCTACGTGAAAGAAGGAAATGAAAAAGCGCCAAACGGTGAATTTTTGCTTTACAACCTTCAGATCACCACAGGGTCTGATTCTGTGATCTATTCTACTGCTGATCAGCCTTTCCCCGGCTATATGCAGGCAAATGATTCTATGCCAATAAATAACGGTATGGATGAGATCTTCCTTAGCCTAAGAAAAGGAGACAGCATTGCCTTTGAATCTACTGCAAAAACTATCTTCGGCAACAACTTTCCTCCCTTCATGAAGGAAGAGGATGTCGTGAAAGTACGTTTGGGTGCCTTTGAAATCATGAATGAAGAAGCTATCCAGGCATATTTCGAGAAAGTAATGGCAGCTGAAGAGGTGAAAAGAGAAGAGAGAGCCAAAGAAAGGCTGCTGGAAGAAGACAAGATTATCCAAGAGTTTGTCAAGGAAAAAGGACTTGATGCGCAAAAGACTGAAAGCGGTCTTTACTATGTGATTGAAAAAGAAGGTACCGGCGAACCTGTCTCTGCAGGTGCTACTATGCGTGTGAACTATGCCGGGTATTTGATAGACGGAACGTTGTTTGACACCTCCATCGAATCATTGGCAAAGGAGAACAACGCATTTATCGAAGGACGTCCTTACGAGGCACTTCCGGTGACTGTTGGTATGGGTCAGGTAATTCCCGGTTGGGATGAAGGGTTGTTGCTTTTGAAAAAAGGTTCTAAAGCGAAATTCATTATTCCTTCTCCACTCGGCTATGGTGAGAATGCCATGGGTGCAAAAATTCCTGCCAATTCCGTGCTTGTTTTTGATGTGGATGTAGCGGATGTGCAATAAGCTACGTATTGTAGGCATATCTAAGTAAACATACTAAAACCAGCACAATGAAAATTAGAGTATTTGCCATTTTGAGCCTGATAGCAGGTAGTTTTGCTTTTGCATCCTGTATTGATGATGATGCTACAGACGAGGTGATCTTCAATAATGACTTAGCGGAAATTAAAGGATATCTTGACACTGCCTCTATAGTTAATGTGAAAAAAGTTTATGATGAGGGGAGAGGAATCACTATCATTTGGCAGGAATTATCCGGAAGCAAGGATACAGTGAGTCTTGGCGATACTTTAAGGGTTAATTATGTGGGAAGACTGCTAAGCAATAAGGCTTTTGACACTTCCTTTGAAGATATTGCAAAGGAGGAAGGTATATTTAGCTCTCAAAGAAAATATGAGCCGCTTAAATTTCGAATAGGCCTTGGACAGTTGATTGCGGGTTTTGAACTTGGTGCCCTGCAAATGGAAGTGGGAGATAAAGCTACTGTCTTCATCCCGTCTTTTTATGCCTATGGAAAACACGGCAGTTCAGATGGAAGAATTCCTTCGAATACTCCTATCATGTTTGAACTAGAATTATTAAGTGTAACTCCCGGACCAAAGCAATAATATGATTTTAAAACGAGTTAGTATTTTCTTCTTTTTGGCTATTGCAGTGATATTTATGAGCTGCGAGCCCAATAATCCGTACGATAGGGGGCCGGTATATGATATTCCCGGAAATCTGGCGAAGGACAGCGTTATCATTGCAGATTACCTTAAAACTGCCGCGATAGATAGCCTGTACCGCATCCACGATCGCGGAGTGATAATTATCGTACAAGAAGAGGGTACCGGCTCGCGCCCGATCAATGGGGATGTACTTCATATAGATTATACAGGCTCTTTGATGAGTGATGGAGTTGTTTTTGAGACAACTATAGAGCAAGTGGCAAAAGATAATGATATCTATAAGGAAGATGGCATATATAGATCTTTTACCTTTATGCTGGGAGGAAATGTAATACCTGGGTGGAATATTGGATTTAGTCGATTAAGATCAGGTTCCAAGGCTAAATTAATAATTCCTGCCGCATGGGCTTATCAGAATGTAGGACAAGGAGAAGCAATTCCACCCGATGCTATTTTGATATTCGATGTGGAGTTCTTGGGAATGGACTAAACTATATCAGAGGGCTTCGGCCCTCTTTTTTTTTAAGTCTTTTTTAACCACGGTGGTAGCGGAGTGTTACGCAGAGGGCACAAGAGTTAATAGTGATTTTCCTGCAGTAGCCTTCCTGCCGTAGGAGTTCCACCTGCCGCTGTTTGTGTCACACACTGCTTTATCATTCCCGCTGCCAGTCGTGTCTCCACGATTGGCTTCCATGTTATCCTGCTTTTCCAGAAGCAGGATCCGATTTGCACTTTCATTGTCATTTAAAGGTAGCCACCGTTCGTGTCATCACGAACGGTTTTACCAAACTCCGCTCTTCGGTAATACTGACTTAAGTTGATTTTGGTAAAATCGGGGCACTTTTACGTCACCAAGTGTTGAGTCCGACTTTCCTTGTTTATTATTTTGCCCAGCCATCCCAGCACGAAAATGGAAATTAAAAAGCCCAAGGCAGGAAAGGAGAAAAAGAGCATATGCAAGAAGGTGGAATTAGCTTCTGGCTGAAATTCGCCTAAGGATGCCTGTAAGGCAAGATCCCAGTCTATCATCATGCCCAGATACGACAAATAAACCATATACAGCAGGATCGCTACCATTCCGGCGCAGAAGATTATGCCTATTCTTATAAATATTTTTGCGATATCATACCCCGGATCGAGGGAAAAAGAATTCTTCATAGCTGATAAGTTTTAATAAATTTGCTTTTCAAATTATTGTCAACCAAGTATTTAACGTTAAATGATTTAAAAATTATCCGAGAGCTCAGTTTTTTCTTCACTGATTTGTGTCCTCCGTGAAAACCTCTGTCTCAGTGGTTAAAAAAAACAGAAGCTTGAAATCTTACCTTGCCGCCGGTCGTATCATCACGACCGGCCGTCAAGCCATAAAAAAAGGAACCCATTGCTGAGTTCCTTTTTGATTTCAGGGGTGTGAAATCTTACTTTCTCACTCTGATCTTTTCCTTGATACGTGCAGCTTTACCCTGACGTCCTCTTAGGTAGAATAGACGGGCTCTTCTCACTTTACCTTGTCTCAATAGATCGATTTGCTCGATGGCAGGAGAGATGATAGGGAAGATTCTCTCTACACCTATTCCATTGGATATTTTTCTTACAGTGAAAGTCTCACCGTTAGAGTTAGGGTTTCTACGCTGGATCACAGTTCCTTGGAACTGCTGGATACGCTCCTTGCTACCTTCTTTGATACGTACGTGTACGTTGATGGTATCGCCAGCTTTGAATGAAGGGAATTTAGCTCTTACTTCGCTGTATTCCGCTTCTACTATTTTCATTAGATCGCTCATAGCTTTATGTTTTTTTGCTTTCGCTGTTTGCCAACGCGTGGCTTATTTAATTACTTCTTATACGATTCTGCATCGCTTATCCCAGTTCCTTTTTCGCGGAGCAAATCAGGCCTTCTTTCTTGGGTTCGGCGAACCGATGCTTCAAATCTCCATTCGTTTATCTTGGCCTCATGTCCCGAAAGCAATACCTCAGGTACTTTCATCCCGTCGTAATCGGCGGGGCGGGTGTACACCGGTGGTGCCAGCAGTCCATCCTGGAAAGAGTCTGTCAATGCAGAGGTCTCATCATTCAGTACTCCCGGAATCAGGCGAATCACAGCATCAACCACTACAGCCGCTGCCAATTCTCCTCCGGAAAGCACATAGTCACCAATACTGATTTCCTTGGTGATGAAGCGCTCTCTTACCCGCTCATCCACACCCTTGTAATGACCGCAAAGGATCAGCAGGTTTTGGTTGAGCGAAAGTGCATTTGCCATGGGTTGGTCGAAACTGGCTCCATCGGGTGTCATGTAGATGATCTCATCATACGTGCGTTCCTTCTGAAGTGCTTCTATACATCGGGCGATAGGCTCGATGGACATTACCATCCCGGCTCCCCCTCCAAAAGCGTAGTCATCAACCTGCTTTTGCCTGCCCGTTGAATAATCCCGTAGATTGATCACGCGAATACTAGCCAGTCCTTTGTCCTCAGCTCTTTTCAGAATGGAGTGTGCAAAAGGTCCTTCCAGCAATCCCGGTACTACAGTGATAATATCAATGTGCATGGGCTAGTCTTCCAGATAAATTTCAAGTAAACCTTCGGGTAATCGGCAGTAAACTTTTTTAGCTGCCTTGTCCACCTTTTGGATGATTCCGTCCTGAATGGGTATCAGCACTTCTTTTTCTTGGTGTGTTACTCCGAGGAGATTCTGTGTCTCCAGATCATAGACGATCTGTATAGGTCCGATCAGGCCCTTGGTCTCGTCAAAGACTTCGAATCCGATCAACTCATGGAAGAAATACTGATCTTCTTTCAGTTCAGGCAGTGCTGTCAGGGGAAGGTATACTCCCAGTCCCACCAACTCTTCTACCTGGCTGAGTGAGTTCAAATCCTCGAATTTTGCCAGTGCTTTATTTCCGGGTTGGAGTACAAAGTGCTCCAGGAAAAACGGCACCAGCCGGGATTTTTGCTCTAAGAATAAATGCTCCAGTGTCTCATAATCCTCAGGATAATCGACATCCAGCACAATCATTACTTCACCACGAAGTCCATGAACTTTAGACACGTAGCCCAACTGAAAGCTTTGGTCTTTATTCATGGGGATTTATATTATGCTTTCGCTTCGTCTTCTCCTTCAGTAGTTTCCGGAGCTTCAGCAGCAGGGGCTTCTTCAGCGGGAGCTTCTTCTACTACAGGAGCAGGGTTGTTGGCAGCTTCAGCAGCAGCCAGCAATGCTTTTTGCTCGTCTTCTCTTGCTTTGATTGCGTCAAGTCTAGCCTGGTTCTTAGCTGTCTCAGCATCCAATGCCTTCTTACGTAGATCAGCTTTAGCAGCAGAGATACCTTCCGCTTTGCCTGCAATCTTCGTGTCTTTCTCGTTCAGCCATGCTTCGAATTTCGCATCTGCTTGTTCTTGCGTGATTGCACCTTTCAATACACCGATCTGAAGGTGTTTTTTCAGCATCACACCTCTGTAAGAAAGCATAGCTTTCACAGTGTCTGTTGGCTGAGCTCCGTTCAACAACCATTTAAGAGCGCGCTCATTGTTGATGTTGATAGAAGCAGGATTCGTGTTTGGATTGTAAGATCCAATTTTCTCGATGAAGCGTCCATCACGTGGAGCTCTTGCATCAGCTACAACCACGTCGTAGATAGCCATTTTTCTTCTACCTCTTCGTGCTAATCTGATTTTTACTGACATAAATTTTGAATGTATTTAGTGAGTGGATGGAACCCGTCCATCCTAATTTTGGAGTGCAAAGATAGGGTAAATCCTTGGAAAGCCATAAGTTGGATGAATAATATTTGCCTAAAAGAAAGGTTTTGGATTATCTTGCGGGAGATTTGCTAAAACGGCAGTAAATCCCCGCTTGAAATCTTTGTAATAATATGGCCCCGTAGTTCAACGGATAGAACAAGCGTTTCCTAAACGCTAGATCTAGGTTCGATTCCTAGCGGGGCTACTTCTTATTCAAACTTGAATGGCATGTACTATGCATATGTGTTAAAAAGTGTCTTTTTGCCTGCCCGACGTGGCGGGGTCCTTTTCGTCTAAGCCAAAAGGACGAAGAAAATCACCTCAACTTCATCGCTGAGGATCAATTTGAGAGATTGAGGATGGATAAAATACATACCGAGCGCCTTTTCCACCTCCTGCACCACTCCCCATTTCCGGACGATAATCCGGGGCAGGAGTAATGGTCGTTGAACTTTTTAAACCCAGCATTGAAATGCTGGGCTCCGCCACGGCGGACAAGTTATTAATCTGGCATGCCTGCGACATTGCTTCGTTTTTACAGGGCCTGGAGGCACATCAATCTAAATTCTCTCACACACTACATGTGAACCTTTAACCCTTAACCTCTTTTTTACACCTTGGTTTATTTGTTAGGCTACGCCGGGGAAGCTATCCCGAATGCATTTGGGACGGGCTAGATGCTTGGAATTCATTTCCAAATCAACAGGAATGTGGCTTTAGCCCATTCCTCCTTCGAGTATTAAAATCCCAAAGGGGCTTTAGCCAAATTTCAGCTGAAGCAGGAGGGAATTGATGGAACCAAGAATTGGCTTTAGCCTTATTCCTTCCAAAAGCTCATTCTTATTAGAAATTCATTTTGAATTCATTTTCATAAATAGGAATGTGGCTTTAGTCCATTCCCTCTCAGAATCATAATGCCTATCGGGCTTTAGCCAAATTATAATGTGTTTTTTGCAGTTATAATGGATTAATTTTTAAATTAGTTAGCTCAACAATATTTTTCGATATGCCTTTCATCAAAGTCTATATCCATTTTGTATGGAGCACGAAAAATAGGCTCCCTTATCTAAATTCTAAAGAATTGAGGTTGAAAGTGTGGGACCATATTCGGGAAAACTCAAAGTCCAAGGGTATTTTCCTAGACTTCGTAAGTGGGTATTCAGACCATTGTCATTGCTTAGTGTCATTGGGGGTAGATCAAACTATCCAAAAAGTCTTGCAGTTGATTAAAGGGGAGTCCTCTTTTTGGATTAATAAAAATCAATTGACTGCTGAAAAATTTGAGTG
Source organism: Algoriphagus sp. 4150 (assembly GCF_031457395.1). Taxonomy (NCBI): domain Bacteria; kingdom Pseudomonadati; phylum Bacteroidota; class Cytophagia; order Cytophagales; family Cyclobacteriaceae; genus Algoriphagus; species Algoriphagus sp. 4150. The sequence goes on along the minus strand of NZ_JAVDWS010000006.1, from coordinate 33,072 downwards.
GCAGGATGAATATTTTGCAGTCTCCGTATCAGAGTCAATGCTGGGTACAGTTAGAAAATATATCAAAAATCAGGAGGAGCATTACAAGACGAAAACCTTTCATGACGAATATGAAGAATTCATCGTCCGCTATGGATTCGAAAAATTCCAAGATAAATGATTTGGCTAAAGCCGTAAATCATCTAATAGTCTTTTATAAACCTCCAGCTGAAGCAGGAGGGAATTGATGAGGCGGTAATTTAACCCATGTTGAAATATTCTTTTCCTGAAGTAGGAATACGGCTTTTCCATCAATAGAAATCCGCATCCCTCTATTGAAAACTATTCTTCTCTATCATTCGTGTTCCTTCTCCATTAATAGGAATGTGGTTTTAGCCCATTCCTACTCAGGGAATTAATATCCCACCGGGGCTTTAGCCAAATTCTTCTGCAAAGCAATAATTCTACAATTCCAAGATAAATGATTTGGCTAAAGCCGTAAATCATCTAACAGTCTTTTATAAACCTCCAGCTGAAGCAGGAGGGAATTAAGGGTTGTATAGCAATGCGTCATTTTGAAGCCCAATGGAAGGAGAAATCTCAATAGGATAATCTCCGAAAATGCACACTTTAATTTTTTCAGTCTATTACTTTTATAGTACAAATACGAAGAAAGGTCTAACTTATATGTGTATCCACAATCCTTCACTAATCCGCAGTTGATTTTTGGTTAAAACAACACTAAATACAAGCATTAATGAAAATGACTATTATTCTACTTCTTGTTGCATTGGTGATCGGTGCCTGCCGCTCTGAAAATGGTGCTTTATCCAATAAAAATGAGATCATTGAGTCCTTCCCGGTGTTGCTCGATACAACCAATTCTGATGGCTTTAATTTAAGCAAGGAGATTGAATATTCTACTTGGTTGACTACTGCGCATTATGGGATTTACCACATCGGCTTGATTAGGGATACACTTTATCTCAATCCTTTTATTGGTTCGCCTCTTCCACCTATTCCTGAAGGTGGAAATCAGCAAGATGATACCAACTACGAAATGGCTGCTCTCCCCTTTGAGAAATACTATATTGATTGGTTGGAGGAAGTAGATTATACATATGCAGAAGATGCAGAAATTCAAATCCGCATAGACAATTCTAAAAGTATTTATAACGCTTACCCAGTTTGGCTAACCAACTTAGATACCGATACTACTTTAATTGGCTATGGCAGGCATCTTCCTCTATTTATGGAAGCAATTGATTCTATCGGAAACTGGAAGCCAATCCAAGAACCCTTTGTTTACTTTTGTGGCGTTGGACTGAACTCGATTTTTTTACCTCCAAACGAGAGTGTATTGACATTAGCACCTATTTTCAAGGGAAACTTCAAAACCAAACTGAGGGTGTCATTGGGGGATAATCATTCCGAAGAGTTTGAGGGGTACATTAATTACAGACAATTTGAAAGTATATTTAATGAAGATGGTCAATACAAATTAGCATATAAGCGGGAACTAAAGGAGTGAAAACATTTGCTGCCTAAATGAATATAGCTATAAGGGAGAGGGGAAATAAACTTATTGGATTATCAAACCACACGCAACTAATGCCAAGAATAGAAATAAGAACTGAAATAAAAGCTGATATACAGCTAGTTTTTGACCTATCCCGGAGTATTGACCTGCATAAGATCTCTACGGAGCATACCAATGAAACAGCAGTTGCAGGAATAACAAGTGGCTTAATAGGTATGAATGAAAGTGTAACCTGGAGGGCTAGGCATTTTGGGGTATATCAGACACTTACTTCCAGAATCTCAGACTTCAATCACCCTATTTTCTTTGCTGATGAGATGGTTTCTGGAGCATTTAGAAGTTTCAGGCATGAGCATCATTTTATAGATTCCAGCGGAGTCACGATTATGACAGATATTTTTGATTACCGATCACCCATGGGCATTTTGGGAGTATTGGCTGACAACCTATTTCTCAAAAAATATATGACTAAATTACTCGTAGAGCGTAATCGCATTGTAAAAGAGTTTGCGGAATCTGATAGAGGAAGAGAACTTTTAACCGGAAAGACCCCGAATTTCAGCAATTACAAAAGGTATTAACTAATTTGCTTTTTTAGAAACCGGCCTTTAGGAATTAAACATGAGCATATTTACTTTCCACCTTGCAGAAGTATCTGTGATATCTGCATTCAAGACGCTCTCCAATCCACCAAAAGCAGACGATGTTCCCGGGCTTATTCACATGGAATGCATGGCTGCTATGACATTGGGATCTAGAGTCTTCTCTACTTCACGCGTACTGATCAGGCAGATGGCAGTTTTTGCTCAGTGGGAAAATGAGTCGGTTCTTGATGAGTTTTTGGAAAAGGATAATTTTGGTAAAACTCTTGCCAAGGGGTGGCATACCCGATTACTGTATTTAAGACAATGGGGAAAAATCAATGGCTTTGTAATTCCCGAAGACACTAGTGAATTGGATGATTCCCAAGCACCGGTGGTGGCAGTGACGCTGGCCCGCATGAGACTTTTTCAAGTCCCTAGATTTATTAGTTGGGGTAGACCTGTTGAAAAACTAGTCCGTGACCATCCGGGAACTTCTTTGGCGTTGGCAGCAATAAGACTTCCGCGGACGGTTTCCACATTTTCAGTTTGGAAATCGCAGCAAGAAATGCTGGAAATGGTACAGGGCCACAGTACTGTTCCTCAGCCCAAACGTCATGCAGAAGCAATGGCAGAAAGAGATCGAAAAGACTTTCACTTTCAATTTACCACGTTACGGTTTAAACCAATCGCAGAATATGGTAAATGGGAAGGACGAACCCATATTATTCCACATCTTCATAGGGAGTCACTATGAGGTTGGCTTATCCAATGCAGAAGTTTCAGGATTGGTTTACCCAGCAGTGGGCGATCTTTTTGGGGAAAAGAATTGACCCGAAACATGTTCCTTGGTTGATGGGACCTTTTGGCAGTCTAGGTACCATTGGAGATGGTTTTGTTGATCACTTGGCTGAAGCGGAAGGACTAACTATAGAGAGAAACAGTTCCGCCCAAGGCCTTATATCTTCTATGCATAAGCTGGATTTACCTGAGGATGAATTCCTTCGTCTGTCACAGATGGTCATAGATTTCTACGAGAATACAGCACTTTATACATTGAAGTTTTCTGCAAAGTGGAATCCTTTTTTCAAGCTTTTCGGAAAGCTGGTAAACTGCCTATTCAGCAACAGAATCGGACAGTTGAATATTCCCACAAAAAGCTACCAAGATCCTCAACAGATAAGTAGTGAAATAATCACCCTTTCAGACCCTAAGTCTAATGAGGTGAAATATACTGTTTGGTATAGGGCCTTCGTACCTTCCGGGCAAGTGTTGTATTCCGGAGTATATTCTACTTGTATGCTGCCCTCCGGGAAAATCTGTATCAAGGCAGTTTTTCCTTTGCCAAAAGGAAATGCGACGGTGATTATGTCACCCAGTGTAGGAAAGGGTGGAGAACTTCGTCTTAGCTCATCCGGGAAGAAATTTGGGGATCCTGGGTTTTATTTTTTGCTTAATGATTCAAAAGGGGATTTTTGGTCCCAATACATCAGTTCATTTTGCGACGAATTGGTTGTCTACTGCCTTGAAGGAAATCTTTATGCAGAACAGACGTTGACACTGTGGCACCTACGTGTGGTCCGGTTTAAGTATGAGATACATCACAAGCCAAAAGAATTCTTATCAACTTCACGGCAGATCCAAAAGCGGTGGAGAAAATAGTCCCGTCTCCTTTTAGGCCACAGCTTTATAAAGGCAAAGCTATCGTTGGTATTTGTCTAATCAGACTAAAAAAATAAACTAAAAATATAAGTGTTTTTTTGACAACGCATTATTAATGACAAAGATTGAACACGAATGGAAAAGCGAACTAGACAAATAAGCACTGCAACTAAAAATGGGTTTTCTTGTCCCATGAGGTCTGCAGTCAACGGTAAGTGTACTGTTGCTCAATGTGTTTTGCTCTTTCGCCCATATTTGTAAACCGAAGATGTGTTTTGCTAACGGTTGAGGTTTCGAAATCTCGAAGATTCTGTATTCACCACAAAAGCCATAAAGAAAGCAAAGAAGTGCTTAGCGGCACGGATTTGTAAGGGGACGAACTGCGTCACATGGATCTTTCATTTTAATGAATTTTTGTTTCCGCCTCCTGCACCATTCCTAATTTCCAGACGATATTCTGGGGCAGGAGACAATGGTCGCTGAACTTTATTCAACCCAGCATTGAAATGCTGGGCTACTAATCTGCCATACCTACGGCATTGCTTCGTTTTTACGGGGTGTAGTGCTTACCTGATCTTTCGTCTTACTACCTAAACTAGAGAGTTCATATTTAGCACCTTGGTTTAGTGTGAATGAGGGGAGGCGGTCGCAGCAGCGGGCCAGACGGCTGGCTTGTGCGTGGAAGCTTTGCTGCAACGAAGGTTTTTGTTACTTTTTGCCTTCAAAAAGTAAGAGAGAAAAAATACCTCAACACTATCGATACTGGCCAATAGGGAAATTGAGGATTGATAAAAATAACCAATACACCTTTCCACCTCCTGCACTGACTCCGATTTCCGGATAATGATCCGGGGCAGGAGGGAACGGCCTTTGATCTTTTTTACACCGAGTTGAAACCCGGTACTACAAATCTGCCATGCCTACGGCATTGCTTCGAGTTTTGCCAGTCCGCCTCCGGAGGAGATACTTTGCTCTTCAAAAGTATCATGGGAAAAATATCTCAACGCTATCGGTTCAGATTAATAGGGAAATTGGCGACGAATTTTAATCCCGAGAGTGAATGTAGGGCAGGCAAATCCCACCCAGTTACCACGATAAACTGACTATGCCGAGACGAGGATATTATATGAGATTTATGATTTGCAAGGATTTCTACGAACGTTCAACGAATAAAAAGGAAGTACTTGGTGTTTTGGGGCTGGGGTTTAGTCAACTCTTTTTTTATTTATAGAGCAATTCTTTTTCTTATTCTACTCAGCGTTTCCGGTTGTACACCTAGATAGCTAGCTATATAATGCTGTGGGATTTCTGCAATAAGCTGGGGTCGTTCTTTAAATAAATTTAAATAGCGCTCCTTAGGTGTGTGATAAATAAAAGACACTTGACGGTTTATCAGATCATTGAGCATAAACTCAAACATTCTATAGAAAGCTTTCAGCAGTTCCGGATTATCGAAAGCTACCTGAACAGCAGTCTCATAATCGGCTTCATAACATTGCGTTTCTCTCAGAGCCTGCATATTCATTTTTGTGGGAGTATTATCTTTCACAGTAGGCAGGTCTGTCATGAGACATGGGCCAAAGTAAAAGCTGGTGGTATGTTCTACGCCTTCTTTCGGATAATACCCCCGCATTAAGCCGTCGTGTATATAATACAGATTTTTAACATTGTCACCTTCCCGGTAAAGGTGGTCAAGTTTCCTGATATTCACCGGGGTGAAAATTTCCGCAAACTTATCAAATTGCTCCGCCGGTAGCGGAGCAAAATAATTAAGAAAAGCTTTTAACGTTTCTTTCATAGGGTTACTCGGATTGCTTTTGCAAAATACTAAAACTGTAACTTATAGCCGAAATCAGGGAAAAAACCCAGTTGATTCTTTTGGTCAACATTATTGGTAAGCCGGTTGTACTGTCTTACGAACACATTTTTGTTATTTGTAACGTTCTGGAAGTCGATATAAAACTGTTGTGACAATTTTTTGCGGCGGCTATTTAACTTCATTCCGAGTTTTAAATCCATACGGAAATAGGCATCGTATTGCTGACTAAATGCCAACTCATCCTGTAAAATCTGATATCCTGCAATACGGCTTGCATCTAAGTCTACAGGGGTATAGCGTCTGCTTCCGGCGGTGCTAAGCCGTGTATCAGCAAACAATACATTTCCATTCTTGCCTACTTTAGATTCTTTTCCTCCCAATACGTTAAGCACATAGCTGTTATTAAAAGGTGAATTGCGCTCTATATTGTCACTGCCTTTGTACTTTGCCTGAAATACAGAAGCCGTTGCAAGCCCATACCATCCTTTTGAAAGAAATTTCTCAAGGGTAAGTTCAATCCCTCTGGTATGACCTCTACCTTCACTTACCAAACCAAATTTGTCAATACTGAAACCAAAGTCAGCTCCTTCAGTGAGTGAAGAATAACTACTTGGATTTCTCTCTACCGCTGCATTGCTAATGTCTTGATAATAGGCTTCTATTTTAGCCCGCCACCCATTTCCAGGGCTCAGATCATATCCTATAACATAATGATCGCTACGCACCGGATCCAAGTTACGGTTTGGCTGAAAGGAATTACCTTCTATGTATTGGGTAAGAAATAATAGGGGAGCAGCCACATTTTGATGGTGAATACCATAGCCTATGGTAAAGCTATGTGTGGGTGTTAAATACCATGTTAAAGATGCACGGGGTTCGATAACAAAGGTCTCATTGAGTGAAAAATACTGCCCATGTATGCCCCCATTGAGTGTAAAGCTTTCCGAAAGATGGTATTGCCCTTGTACAAAAGGCTGGAAAATCGTGTATCTATCGTCTGTATCCATCAATCTAGCATAATCGGGATAACCGTCTCCGTCATTGTCATCCTGTCGATCTCGCGTGAAAAATTCTCCACGGAGACCATATTGTTCCAGCATGATTCCGCCACGTACCGACAGGTTGTTACTGTATCTCGCATTATACACCGAAGATAAGGTGAGCCGGGATTCATCGTTATCAACATAGCGATAAGGAAGGGGATTCGCTGAAGGCGTTCCGTAGTCAAAAATACGCTCCAGTTCTACCTTTTCTTTACTATAAGAGGTGCCAATAACCGTTTTTATTGATGAGTAGTCATTCAGTGCGATCAGGTGCTTTAAACCCAAGACGCCAAATCTTGATGTGATATCCATATCTTCATCTTCTGCTCCAAAAAGATCATCGTTGTTTGATGTAGCTACCTTTTTACCTCTGAAACTTATTTTTGAGGCTGCTGAGATTCCAAACAGCGAAAAGCTTCCTATTTTCCCCTTACCAAAGTCAAGGTTAAAAGACAGGTCACCGTAGTTGGGTATTGCTCCTCCGGTACCTCCTGCACCAAAAAGTCCGGCTAGCCCATAGCGGGCGTTCAGAAGAAAAGATCCTTTCTGACCCATGGGGCCTTCTATCATTGCCTCGCCGCCACTGAATGCCCCGGCTGCAATGGTATATTCATAATTAGTGTCGTTCCCTTTTCGAAGGCCAATATCAAAAACGCCTCCTATTGCATTGCCGTACTCAGCGGGAAACGCTGCGGTTATGAAGTCGGAATTCGCCATTACATTTGCATTCAGTGCAGATACAGGACTCCCCGTGGTGCCTAGTGAACTAAAATGATTAGGATTGGAGACCGGTATACCCTCAATTCGCCACAACAGACCTGTGGGTGAATTCCCCCTGACAACAATATCATTACGACTGTCGTCCGGTGCAGATACACCTGCAAAGTTGGTGGCGAGCCGTGCCACATCGCTACGGCCTCCCGCATATTTTGTGATTTCTTCGATACTAAACTGACGAGCACTAACGGTGGCTAGTTTGTTTAGGGCTTTTTCCTTTTGTGCTCCGGAAGAGATAACCACTTCATCCAGACTACTGAAACTTTCGATCATGCGTACATCTACGGGCATATCTTTACCGCTATTTACTTCAATGTTTGGTAGGGTAATCGTTTCGTATCCTATAAATGAAAAACTTAGAGTCACGCGACCGATAGGCAGATTATCTAGTCTATATTGTCCATTGCCATCTGTGGTGGCACCTGTAATGCTATCCGCCAAAAAGACAACAGTTGCACCCACAAGCGGCTGCTCTGTGATGTTGTCAATAATTCGTCCACGTACTGAGCCCGTCTGGGCAGATGCCTTAATAGAGGCAAAGAATAATAAGATTAATAATATTTTCTTCATTTTTTAGAGATGTTTTTTTCAATGCTGCAAATCTCTTTTACTGAGCAAAAAGGTGACGTTGACTTTAGTCAATAAAAATTCGGAGATAAATGATTTGGCTAAAGCAGGAAAAACATCTGCGGCTTTTTATCCACCTCCGGCTGAAGTAGGAGGGAATTGATGGGATTATGGATTTCCGGTTGTAGCTGTCTGTGATGACACGGACGGCGGCAAGGATTTGTAAGGGGACGAACGACGGTGAGGTGCTTACCTACACCTAGGTTTAGTGTGAGTGCGGGGAGGGAGAACGCAGCACGAGGGGGCGGCTGGCTTGCGCGGGGAAGATTGCTGGCGTCTTGGGCTTTTGGTCCTTTTGGGCCAAGCCAAAAGGACAGAAGAAATTACCTCACCATTATCATCCTAATGAATAGGGGAATTGACGGTTTACACTGATCCGGATTTTAAACCCTTGCCCTTCAGGTCAGTTTTTAAGAAAAAAAACTACTCAAAAACCCTTCACGACAGTCGTCAGGTCAGGCCCTAGTTCTCTTTGACAAGGATGATTTTCCATAGTAATATATATGCAGAAAGGTGAGTTGTACTTGTCTCCTGATTGCCGTTTGGAATTAATATTCCGCCACCATTCGTGGCGACACGAACGGGTTATATTATCCAGCTAGTCACATTTAGCACGAGCCTACTTACGGAGGCAGGCCTTGCTGCGATAGCTCGTCAATTCACTAACAAATAGGCAGATGCCTTTAATGCCTATAAACAAGATAAATTGAAAAAATATTCTAAAACTTCCCTTGATCTTCTTAATCATTTTATTTTTGATCATGCTTCTTAACTGATAAACAGTAAGATTTCATAACCCGCATTGATGTACCTTCCTGACTGGTTCAAAATCCGGGCTATGAACGATCTTTTTGAGTCAGGCAAAAACATTATTATAATAAAATATGAAATCGAGCCTACCTGAGGCCGGCAAGCAGGGATTCCATAGCCTGCCACGACTAATCGGGGTGACCACTGAAAAATATAAACACATGAAATCGAGCATGTGGGCCCGTACCTACGGGATCACACAGAGGAATGATTATCAGCTATGCGACCTGCCTGCCGCAGGGATTCCCTGTCCGACGACAGGCAGGCATGTGGCCTTTGAAAAACAAATTATAAAGACATGAAAAATTACTTCATCCTATTATTCCTGCTATCCTCTACGTTCTCCATCGCACAGGATAAACCTCTGCTAAATAACCAAAAAATAGATGGGTATAAAGGCATTTGGTTTACATTAGGGCAGTTTTCTGAGTATGGAGACAAGTATTCAGGCGGACTGGGTACTTATACCGCCAAACATATTCCCCTGTCAATCTATTCTCCTGAAGTGAATAAGACTTTTTTTGTATATGGAGGCACTACAGGTCCACAGGACCGTTACTTGCTGTGTATGATAGGGAGCTATGATCATACCGGCAAAAAGGTCTCTAAACCCACGGTGGTGTATGATAAGCAGGGAGTAGATGACCCCCATGACAATCCTAGTTTGGCCTTGGACTCGGAAGGTTATATATGGGTTTTTGTAAGTGGCAGGGGCAAGAGTCGTATGGGTTTTAAATACAGAAGTACTGAGCCTTACAGCATAGCGGCGTTTGAGCAGATCACTGAAGAAGAAATGACGTACTCCCAACCCAAGTATATTCCCGGAAAAGGCTTTCTCCATTTGTTCACTAAATATACAGGTTTACGGGAACTGTACTTCGAGACTAGTCCCGATGGTGTGATCTGGACAGAGGATCAGAAACTTGCCGGCATTAGAAGAGAAGGAGACAAGAACGGTGGACACTACCAGATCAGCGGGCAGCATGGGGACAAAGTGGCGTTTTTCTTTAACTGGCATCCAGACGGAAATGTGGATTTAAGAACCAACATCTATTATTTACAAACTACAGACTTCGGCCGGACTTGGACAACTGTTGATGGGAAAGAAATTTCCATACCGGTAATTGATGTCAATTCGCAGGCATTAGTAAAGGAATTTTTTAGCCAAGGCAAAAATGTGTATATAAAAGATGTGGCCTTTGATGAACAAGGGAATCCCGTAGCGCTTTATCTAGCAGGTCCCAGCCACCAACCGGGACCCAAAAGTGGTCCGCGGGAGTGGTTTATCGTTTATTATAATGGCATTCAATGGCAGCATCATAAGATCACCGAATCTGATCATAATTATGATACGGGAAGCTTGTTCATTAAAGGCAATGAATGGATGGTTGTAGGGCCTTCTGAGAACAGTCCACAACAGTGGGGTGCAGGTGGTGAAGTGGTGATGTGGAGAAGCAAGGATAGGGGTAGCACTTGGGAAAAGTCGAAGCAACTGACAAAAGGTAGCGAACGCAATCACAATTATATTCGAAAAGTAATAAGCGCTAGAGACCCTTTCTTCTACTTTTGGGCCGATGGCAATCCCGACAAGATCAGCGAATCCTACCTGTATTTTGGTAATAGCAAAGGAAAGATTTGGCAGCTTCCCTATGATATGGAAAATGAGGAGGAAAGACCCAAAAGAGTGAAGTAGCCATCCTCTAACAACAGATTTTATCCAAATAGACAAATTATCTTCCGACGCGGAGATACAGGCTGATAATCTGAAGCAGTCCATGATGACACGGACTTCGGCAGGAATTTTTCATTTTAATGAATTTATATTTCCACCTCCTGCACTTATTCTCATATTCCAAGAATCTTTAGGCAGGCCGCAGGAGGAAGACAATGTCTTTGTTTTCTTATTCGACCTAGGGTTGAAACCCTGTGCTCTGTCGCGGTGGACAAGTTAGAAATCTCCCATGCCTACGGCATTGCTTCGTAATTTACGGCAGCATGGTGTTAGTAAACGGGATAAAGGTCGTCACGTGCTTACCTAACCTTCCTTCTTTACTACCTACACTAGAGTGAACGTGTTTAGCACCTTTTGTTAGTGTATATTAGGACATGCCCTTGAGAATATGCGGTTTTTGAGACGCAGGAGCAGCCGTGAAGAAAATTGGCTAGCTCGCGACTTTGGAGCGAGATCCGCCGATTTTTAGGCAGCGAGAAGTATCAAAAATCAAATCGGTCATGAATCTTTTGCATTTCTTGATTTCTTAACCGATTTGAAGCATAGCCTCGGGTGAAGGCTTTTGGATACTTTTGGCCTCAAAAGTATCGAAGAGAATTTCTTCAACATTATCGATACTGGTCAATAGGGAAATTGAGGATAGATAAAAAATAACCAACACACCTTTCCACCTCCTGCACTGACTCCGATTTCCGGATAATGATCCGGGACAGGCTTGGACGCAGGAGGAAGGCAATGGCCTTTGATTTTTTTTAACACTGGGTTGAAACCCTTGCGCGTCCGGCCGCGGCAGTGCTACAAATCTTCCATGCCTACGGCCTTGCTTTGTCTCCGCCACCGCTTGTTGCGACACGAACGAGTTGAAGCAGTCTGTGATGACACGGACTGTGACACGGATTTAGTGGAAGTACTAGCTAGTTTGATAAGGCTACCTCACAACCTTTTCCTAAAACTTCCATCCAATGGTCAATGATGGGTTGGGGTGGGCGACCCGTAAACGGTATGCGGCAGGGCCGATATGCCTAATTTCAGGCCTGAATACCAAGAAATTGATTGAAGCCTTAGGCATGACGTAAAAGTTGTCCCGTTTAAACGGAAACCAAAGGTAGCCTGCGCTGAGGGAGAGAAATCCGTTCACATCCCGTACGGTAATGTTTTGGTAAGTTGCCTTAAATTCCTCCACACCACCGCTGAATTCAGCGAAGAAGCCACGATAATCCGAAGCGAAATAATATCGGGCCAGCAGGCTTGCCACCCAAGTTACCCGTATGTTTATGTCCTCCAGGTTTTCACCGGAGAATACCAATCTCTTTCCCAAGTACCCCAATCCCTGCCCTGTAAGGGATATCCCATAGGACATCCGGCTACTTGCAGGGTAGTAGAATACTTTTAGGTCGTAACCACGTTGGGCAAAGTTGCTGATGCGTGATTCTATCGAAAAGGTGGAAGATGAAGGTTTTTCGCTCTGCGCCAATAGCGTCAGGGGAAATATGGAAGCGAAAACGAGTACTAGTGCTTTTCTTAGTTTCTTTAGCTTGTTCATGATGGCAAAACTAAAGAGGTTTTCCATCCAAAATCTTCACATTAGTTAAGAAACGTCCGCCAGCTTTTTTCTGATCCTACTGAGGCTTTGCGGTTTAATCCCCAGATAGCTGGACAGCTCATATTGGGGTACCGCCTGCAGTATGTAAGGGGTTTCACTGATCAACTTTTCGTAATAGGCTTCCGCGCTCAGACTCAGCAAGTCATTTATCCTTGCCTGACAGCTAATCAAGGTGTCCTGAAGAACCTTTCCGAAAGCACGTTCCAGTTCGGGGTACCTCTCCGAAAACAGGATGAAATCAGTATGTCCCATCGCATAAATGATGGCTCCTTTGGTCATCTTGAGGGTTTCTTTACTTGGCTGCCGTGAGGTGAAACTTTCGATGACCGTGATAAATTCCCCGGGTTTTGCGATATGACGGGTGAAAGAATTGCCATTTATTTCGCTTTCCAGAATAACATAACCGGAATCGATAAAAAATACGTGGTTGGCTATCTTGCCTTTGGACAGTAAGATATTATTTCGCTTACTTACCACTTGAAAATTCCGCGCCAGTTCATTCGCAACATCGTCGCTGATGTTGGCCATCCGCAGGGTATGGATTAACTGTCTGTGCACGGTTGTCGGATTGTTTTGCATAAAGGTACTGATAGTTAATCAACTACTGAAATCCATAAAGCCTAAACTTCATGACTCTGCATTTGGCTACAAGTTGGAAGGGAAGTATGGGCTTACTGTTGAAAATAAGACAGTTTGGAAGTTTAGTGCAAAATTCAGAGAAGGGAGACTGTTGTTGTACTTTTTATTAAGCCATGCGCAGAGAAAGGAGTTTGAAAATTACTTAGAAAAGTTTAGTAGTGAGAAAGCACCTTAACTGATGGTTTTTATTCCGCCACCGTTCGTGGCGCCACGAACAGCGGCACGGGAAATTGGGCATAGATCAATCTAAATTCTCACTACACACTACATTAAACTTTAATCTCTTTTTTAATACCACGGTTTACACGTTAACCCTAGAAAGTGCCCTTTTAAACAAAGCATATTCGGACGTTTAAACAAAGCCGCTCACTTTTGACACCCCTACATTTGTCTAAACAAAAACAAATACGATCATGAGACAAAACAATTATCAGGGTGCATTGCAGCGGCCTATCGGTTCAGGATTTGACGCCAAATCAACAGCTACAGAGGTGATCAACGGAATAGACCTCTCCGGAAAAATAGCCATCGTAACAGGTGGAAATACGGGTATAGGATTGGAAACGACCAAAACCCTGGCCGCCGCAGGTGCCACTGTCATCGTGCCCGCGAGAGACATGGAAAAGGCAGCACAGAATCTTGACGGCATTACCAATGTAGAACTGGAATCTATGGACTTGATGAATCCTGATTCCATTGATGCTTTTGCCCAAAAGTTCATTGCATCGGGTCGTCCATTGCATCTACTGATCAATAATGCCGGGATCATGTGGGTTCCGCTGCGCAGAGACATTCGAGGGATTGAATCACAATTGGCGACCAATTATTTGGCATTGTTTCAGCTTACCGCCAGATTATGGCCTGCCCTTAAGAAAGCTAATGGTGCCAGAGTAGTGAACGTTTCGTCCCACGGGCATCAGTTTGCCCCGTTCAACTTTGAGGATCCTAATTTCCTGGCTAGAGAATACGAAACACTACAGGGATACGGTCAGTCCAAAACAGCGGTCAACCTGTTTTCTCTTGAGTTGGACAATAGGGCACATCTGTCGAACGTACGTGCATACAGCCTTCATCCAGGGGCCATTGGCGGAACGGAATTGGGAAGAGAGGCTCCACTGGAATTGTTTCAGCAAATGGGTTTCTGCGATGCCGAAGGCAATATCTTACCGGAAGTAGCAGCCTCATTGAAATCCATCCCCAAGGCGCTGCCACTACAGTGTGGTGTGCTACTTCACCACGGCTCAATGGGATAGGAGGGGTATATTGTGAAGACGGAGACATTGCGGAACTGGCCCAAGACGGTACTATGTCTGCCGGAGTAAAGGCTTATTCATTGGATGAAGTTGCCGCCGTCAGGTTGTGGGAATGGAGTGAGGAGATCACAGGCATTGCATTCCGCATGTAATCGAGCCATGGGCATAATTTTGTATAGCAGAACTGTTGAAAAAGTGTACCTTAAATACGGGTTAAACGATGCCATGGAGTTTAAAGCGAAATACATAACGGATGACATAAAACTTTCCTGCTACGAGGATAAGTTTTTCAAATCGGACATCATGTTCGATCATCATATGCTGGTGTGGTTTATATCAGGGGAAACCAAGATTGTACAGGCTGATGCCACCTATCTATTTAAGAAAGGAGACATTTTCTTGATCCCCAGAAATCAACTGGCGACCATAATCAATTATCCAAAAGATGGCAGGCCACACAAAAGTGTGGTCATGCATCTTTCTACCGAAATACTACGCGAATTTTACGCCAAGCTCAATGTCAAAACCGGCGCGTCGGAGCCGCGGATTCTTCACTACAGCAACCACCCCTTATTGGAAAGTTGCCTCTCTTCCCTGATTCCTTATTTCGATATGAAAGAGCTTCCCGATGAAATTGCGGCATTGAAGATCACGGAAGCGATCAGTATTTTGAGAAGCATAGATAAAGGAATTGATCAGGTGTTGGCAAATTTTGAAGAGCCCGGAAAAATTGATCTGACTACCTATATGGAGAAGAATTTTATGTTCAATTTGCCTTTGGAGAAGTTTGGGTACCTCACCGGACGTAGCCTCACCACGTTTAAGCGGGATTTTGGCAGAGCATTCAATACTACTCCCCAACGATGGCTCACCCAAAAAAGGCTGGAACTGGCCCACTACCATTTCGTGGAAAAGAAAAAGAAGCCCATCGAGGTTTGCTATGAAGTGGGCTTTGAAAACCTATCGCATTTTTCGTACGCTTTCAAAAAACATTTCGGATATCCACCTTCTTCGCTGGTACAATGAAAAATCAGTTTAGGATCCTAAAGCTAGGAGAATGGTTTTTTTAGTTAATTCATCATCCCTATTCAACTTATCCTTAACCTGATTAACATGTCGCAGCGATTCGAATACACAACTTTGGCGCAGAGCTTTACCGCCAGATTTCCGCTAGTGGCGTACGTGGGTACTCAGGTAACTTATTGGACTATTGCCAACCTTCTACTTATCACTATTGTCAATCTACTGTCGCAAATAATAGCGGCACAATACAAGCTTCCGGTACCGGTAAGTCCCGGCTCCCTGATGTTGGTGGCTGTAATCTTGGGGATTATCTGTGGAGTCAGCTTTGGGGTATCTGATTATTATCTTGACCGAAAATTCTTCAGGAAGTTACCTCTGGGGAAAGTAATTCTTATCAAGGCATTCGGTTCATTGGCACTTTTGTTTATTCTCTTGTTTTTGTTGCGTTTCGTGCTCTTTGGCTTCCTGATTGCGCCGTCGCTCGATGCACGTACTGCCATGTTGAGCGAAGAATCCTGGAGGCTTTCGTTTTATCTGCTGTTGGTCTATTATTTCTTCATGACGCTGATCATCAATTTTGTCAATCAGGTCAACAAGAAGTATGGCCCGGGTGTGCTAGCGCCCTTGCTATTGGGTAGATACCGTGATCCTAAAGAGGAAGACAGGATTTTTATGTTTATGGATTTAAAGTCATCCACCACTAGAGCAGAGCAATTGGGACACATGAAATATAGTGCCTTTATCAGGGATTGCTTTGCGGATATCAACAAGGTACTGTTTCCGTTCAGGGCACAGGTTTATCAATATGTGGGCGACGAAATAGTGGTTACTTGGCCTATACACGAAGGTGTGAAAAACCACTTCTGTATCCGGTTTTATTTTGCCTGCAGTAAACAGTTCCGGAAGAGAGCGGAGTATTATAAACTAAATTATGGCCAGCTGCCGGAGTTCAAAGCAGGTGTACATATGGGCAAGGTAACCGCCGTGGAAATAGGCGAAATAAAAAAAGACATTGCCTATCACGGTGATACGTTAAATACAGCTGCCCGGATACAGGGAGTGTGTAATGGGTACAAAAAAGATCTTATCATTTCTGAGTATGTACTGGACGGAATTGGGATGGATCCGTGTATGAAAGTCGAAATGCTCGGAATGATTCTCCTGAGAGGGAAAACAGAAAAAATAGGGATTGTAAGTGTGGATTGGGTTGAATCGGGAGAAAAAACCTCTTAACTGTAGCCCACGAAATCACATATGCTCACCGTTTTTTGAATGTTCTTGTTAAATTGAATTTCGGTTTTTTTTGATAGCGAGCCGTATGTAATTCAATCGAATGATTGATGTAATCCGCCATTTGCCCTAGTGTCACAAATTCTCACGATATTGATCTACTTAAATTAACCCACTCTCTGTGCCTGTATGGATTTGGACGTTTCTGTTTCTTTGTGCCTTGTCGGCCCCATCGCATGCAGGCGAAGCAATGGATCATGCTGTCTATTCCCTTACTGATGTAGATCGCACAGAGGCTAGGCAAGCTATCCAAAAGATAGAGGAGTTGGTAGCTGCTGATAACATGGAAGAAGCGGCTAAGTATTGTCGGGTTTTATTCGAACATAACCAATTCCAATCCTACACCGACGACGAAGAAATAGAACTCTATCTTCTTTACCTAAAGATTCTGAACCAAAGTGAGGAGTACGAAAATGCAAGGGAAATAGCAGACCGGTTGTTCGAAAAACACGAAAATAGCCTTGAGAATTATCCCCGGCATTACAGAGACGCCTACTACGAAAAGGCCTATACGGCATCTGGATTGCACAATCAAAAACTGGAGATAGAATGCACGCAAAAAGCCCTGTCTGTGATGGAAAACACACCACAGCTATTTACTCCAAATGACTTCATCCAGATCTACAATGACCTTTATTATTATCAGATCAACTATGATGATAACAAAGGTATGACGACGACTTACCGGAAACATCGGAATTTTTTTGACAAAGAGAAATTGGAGTTGACATCAGAAGCCTACGCATATGCACGTCGGGTACTTCGAAAAATGGAAATCCAAGAAGCGCTTAACCAAGGACAGCCGATACGGGCACAAGAGATTTTGAACGAATTTTTGAATGAGGTATCCGGGGATCTCAACAAAGACGAAATCCAGTATCTTAACTCCTGTTATTCTAGTATCAACAGCTACTATTATTTTGCTCAACGATATCCCGAAGCAATTGAATTTGGCTGGAAATATCTTGAATTTGCCCAGCAGACCAACGATAGTTGGAACATCATGCTGGCTTATTCCAAAATAGGAACTTCGCATTTGCAAATGGGGGATTACATGCAATCCATGCACTATACAGAGCTGTCTATGCAGGCATTTCCCTTTGGGAAGTTCAATGCAAGTCTGTTTGCGCTACAAATAATCAAAGCAAGTTGCCTCTCCGGTTTGGGACAACACCAAGAGGCTGTTCAATTGGCTGAGGAGACCCTAGAACAGATTCTCTCCCGGCGATTGGATAGAAAAGCTACTGTTTTTGACTTTGAAATAGACGAAATCAAAGACCTAAACTCCCATAATTACATCAATATTTTCGCTATAGCCGGACTGTTGTTTGTAGATAAATACAAGAGCGATCGCAACCCGGAAGATCTTGCCAAAGCCGAAAAGATACTTCGTACCTCTTCAGAGATGTTTAGGGAATTTTATCTCAAGGGCGAGTACAACCAGACGTTGTACAGTCTCCATACCAAAAACACGGAGGGATTGCTGTACATAGCTACTGAAAAATATGCCTCGGGATCTTCGGATCTGGTGTCCATTCTCAATCTCATTGAAGAAAACGCATCCAAGCATCTGTATAAGAATTACCTGAGGAAATCAGGTGAGGATACAGGAAAGGAAGGTCATTTGAGCATCGACAATACGGGCGATCTCATGACTCAGGTACAGCAGTACATCGGCGATAGTGAACAAATACTCAAATACTATGTGCTCAACGGACATGTCTACAGAGCTAGCATCAGCAAAAGTGAAATATCCTTGGAACCTGTAGGGAATACCGGAGAAGTTAAGCAGGAGTTGTTGGGCTATTTACAACAAATAAAGGATCGTAAACGCACACATAAGCAGTATGCCCCGCACCTTATTCAAACCTTGCTCCCCAATGACCTGAACAGGAAAATCATCGTTATTTCGGATAATTTTCTCAATTATCTGCCATTTGAAGCTTTGTATGACAGACAATCGAATAAGTATATGGTCGAACTGCATGAGTTTTCCTATTCATATTCGTTGGCAATGTGGCTGTTGCAACGCAAAGGAGCAAAGCCTTTGAAAACCACATCTTCCATTGTTTTCAATCCCGACTATGAAAAAGGGGTAACCTATCAGGGCGGGCTGTTGTCCCCGTTGCCCTATTCTCATACCGAGGCACAGCAGATCGGGCGAATGCTGGGTTCAGAGATCATCGGGCATAAAGTCCGCAAGCAGGACGTGGTAAGCCGTCTCAATGACTTTGGGCTATATCATTTTTCAATGCATGCCTATATGGATGAAGAGGATTTCAACAAGTCTTGTCTGTTATTCAGTGAAGGAGAACCTCTCTTTTTTGAAGAGCTGTATCACATGGATGTACCTGCTAATATGGTGGTGCTGGGAGCCTGCAATACCGGGAATGGCGAATGGAAAAACGGGGATGGTATTATGAGTCTTTCTATGGCATTCAGTTTTGCGGGGACACGGTCCAGCGTGTATAGTTTATGGCCAGTACCTGATGCCGAAACGGCAGAAATTCTGGGGTATTTTTATAAGAATCTAAAGAATGGCTACACTAAGGACAAAGCACTAGCCGAAGCGAAACAAGAGTTTATTCACGAAAATCCAATAAAATCTCACCCGTTCTTTTGGGCCGGCTTTATCGTTAATGGCGATACTTCGCCGCTTTTTCATGAAGCAAAGATGTCATGGATTGTTGGAGCTTTCCTATGTGCAGTGCTATTGGGTCTGATAATCGTAAAGGCTTACAAGCTTTAGTCTTGTAGCTTCCTTCTCAACGTGATTACTTTGTCTCTCAAGTTGAAATCGGCATCCTTTTCAAGTTCTGTCAGGGTACGTATGGCCTCTTCTTTTCGGTCTAATTGTAGTAGATTAAGTGCCTTATACCAAAGCATAAAGGGTTCCAAATCACTTCCCGAAATATCCAAGCTGTCAAAAATAGCCGCGGCTTCGTCATATTCGCCTAATTCCATCTCGCTTAGCGCCGCATAAAAGAGCCCTTCTGCATCCGTAGATTCGGATAAAAAGTCTGCGGCCTCCCGATAGCTTCCTTCATCATAAGCCCGAAAGGCTTGTGTACGCTCGTCTAGGCCATTTTCTCCCCTGACCAGCGGTTGTACCATATTGGGGAATGTTTCATAATATTTGCCATACAGCTTATTGTTCGCTTGCTCTTGGTTATACCACCAGATAGTCACTATTCCCATCAAAAGAAATGCCGCAGCTATTGAAAATCTTTTGCGAATAGTGGGTTTTGGCCTCTTTTGCTCTTGCTCAAACGCTAGGAGCTTTCGTTTGATTTTAGCTCTTTCTTCTTGACGTATTGCCTGCTTTAGCCGATTTCTAGAAGCTACTTCTTCTGCAAACCCCGGGTCTTCGGACAGTAATTTTTCAAATTCCAATTGCTCGGATTCGTCAAGCGTCCCTTCAAAATAAGCGATTATAAGACTCTCTCTATCCATATTAATTTGTGTTTCTCTTACTTTTTAGACAGCGATTCTTTTAGCTGTCTTAGACAACGGGACTTCTGGCTTTTGAGTACATCCTTGTTTTCGTAGCCCATTAATTTCTGTATTTCGTCGAGTTTTTTTTGCTCGTAATAAAATAAGGTTAACACCTCTCTACACTTGTCTCCCAAGGCCAGGAATGCCTGACGCAAAAGAGGTATCCGCTCGTCTTGCTCATCTTCTTCTATTCCGTGACCGGACAATTCTTTGGGTAGTTCCTGCAAAGGAATCTCCCGTCTATTCTTTTTCAGACGGGCATATATTTTATACTTGCCTACAGCAAAAATATAGGTGGATATCATGCTTTGTAGCTCGTCCAGATGCCCTTTTCTGGCATTTTCGCAAAATGCCACCACGGTATCCTGATATACGTCCAGTACGTCATCATGACCGAGTCCGAATCTAACGGAAAAGTCGATAAATCCTTGCTTATGGGTATTGTACACTTGGCGTAACGCCTCGTCATCATGTTCCTTTATACGATTTATTATAAGCTGCTCTTGGGTCATTAGTATATTAATCGGTTAAAAAGTAAACAAAGCTAAAAAAATAATTATTTGATGTTTACTTTTTCTTTCTCTCATACACTAACCGCTTCAATACAAAGTATGAAGCCATGGAAAATCAAAAAATCTATAGTATGAGAATAGCAATCACTGTCTTATTATTATCCTTTTTTGGAGCTGTTTCTGAAGCACAGGTTTGGGACAAAACACGCGACCGTACCAAAGAAAAAACACAAGAACGCACAGAGCGTAATGCCGAAGAAGGCATAGATAGAGGTCTTGATAAAATTGAAGATGGAATCAAAAACATTTTTAAAAAGAAAGACAAAAAGTCTAAAAGTGACCAGGACGGGACAAATGCATCAGGAGCCCACAGTACAGGGCCTAACGACACAAAAACCGATGGACAGGGCAATACCGATTATTCGGCGTTTAAAAACTTTGATTTTATACCCGGCGAGAACATACTCTTCTTTGATGATTTTTCAAACGGCCTGAACCTGTGGAATAGAGTGACTTGGGACGAGGGGGAAGAGAAACACAAAGGGATGGTTACAACTTCCGGTGTTGCGCCGGGCAATTGGTATTACATGCCGCGCAAAGGGATGACTGCCCCAAAATCCTTAGGAGCACTCCCCAATCAATTCACCCTTGAATTTGATTTTTTCTATGATGAAAATCACACAGAACATGAAGGAGGAATAAACACGATGTTTGTCAAGGAAAACGGTTTTGACATCAATAACTACGATTTTTATTTTGAAAGAAATACAAGGCTTGGTCTTGATATTCATCCTGCAGGCAAGAATCTATACTTGAAAGGCTGGAGAGAATATGGATATAGCGACGGAATTGACGGTGGGGAATGGATTTTAAGAGAACTGATAGAGAATTATTTAAAAACCAACCAAGTGTATAGGATGTCCATTTCTAGAAATGGTTCTCATGTAAAGCTTTATATCAATCAGGACAAGGTTATCGATTTACCAAATGCGTTTCCGGCAAATGAAAGCTACACGTTTATGTTGGGCAACAATTCCTGGATATCAGGCTTATACGTCAGTAATGTACGGCTCGCCACAGGTGCGCCCCAACCTGCCAAAGAAATCAGGGAGAACAAAGCATTTATCACCCAAAACATACACTTTGATGTCAATTCAGACATTATCAAGGCAAATTCTTACCAGATACTCAATGAGATCGCACAATCCTTAAAACAGGTAAGCAGTACCATTCTCATCGTAGGGCACACCGACAGCGACGGCAGTGCAGAACACAACCTGACACTATCGCAAAAAAGGGCGGCTTCCGTTAAGCGGGCTTTGGTGAATGAGTTTGGATTGGATGCTAACCGGCTTATTACCGATGGTAAAGGGTTGACCCAACCGCTGAACGGCAACCGAAACGCATCCGAAAAAGCAGAAAACAGAAGAGTGGAATTTATACAGCAAAACCAATGATTCGTCTTCGGATAACAGTAGCAGTATTGATGCTCATAGTACTGAGTGTCTCCTGTCGTCCTGATGGTGGGTCGAAGAAGTTAGACATTCCGGCGGAATTCGATGAAATAGTGCTCTTAGCGCGCCGGTCTAACCTGAGCTTCCTCATACCACCGGCTGAATTAGCGACACTCCTGGGGAAAGATCGGGAGCAAATTATCCGGCACCGGAAAAATTATGATCCGGACGCAAGCAGGCATGCCACAGTTTTTAGCTGGCCATCTGGTCAGACCGTCAGCATGGAGGGAATAGGCGATGAGATGGAGGTATTCCATTCCGTCAGTGTGGGCTATGTGCGAGAGATGACGGAAGCGGAGTTCGGACAGCGTTACGGAGAGGGCAAGGCCCTGGAGCAGGACATCGATGCCCTATCCACCAATCCTGATGTGGATGCCGATATTGCAGTAGAAGAAGTGGCTTATCTGGCCGAACAGGCGAAATCCGTAACCTACGAGCAGGTGGATCATATCGGTTTGCCGGCCTACTGGGAGATGCCCGCGCAAGCGCTCCATATCCATACAGGCGGTGCAAGCGTGACAGTGGCCATCAACATGGGCGATAATGAGCAGAAGAACAAAGGCATGGCTATTCAGGTAGCTAATCTATTGTTAGCTGGAGCCGCCAAGCATTAATATTTCTAATAAAAAAGACGATAAAATCGAGCATGACGAAGGCGACACACAGTGGGATGATTATTTACCATGCGAGATTCCATCTGACCATTAAAAATCAAAATATAAACAGATGAAATCGATAGTGATTTTTGCCTTGTTGCTCCTGACGTTAAGCACGGCACGGGCCAATGAAAGTACCCATCGGTACCCTGACAGAAGTATCATGATGGCTACCTGTGTCGAAGGACATGGCTGCACGTTTCAGCTGAGTGCTGTCACACGATCGGATTTGGACATCGTCCATGGAACCGAGGAGGGATATTACTCCAACCTACCCGCGCATGCCATCATGGTCAGTGCGAAAACCAAGCGAGGAATTAAAGACTACGTAGAAACTAGGTACACCCGTGGTCAGCTCGACAAGCTCTACGGCGGGGATGGCTATACAATGATCTATCTTTTTGACCCGCACATACAGCCGCTGGACGGCGAATGGGTAGGTGAAGTCGGACAAGTCACCTCCAGTGCCTGTTTTGTAGATGTGACAGCTTATATTTCCCGTTTCTCGGGCACAAGAGAAGGCGGAGTTATCACTTTTCCAAAGCCATTTCAGGCACGTTTTCTCATGGATAATCCCAATGTCAAATGGCTAAAGATTTCGGCAAATAAGTATAGGGGGCTTCTAAATTTCGGGCAGTCGGGCGGACCGATGACGATGACCTATGATGCAGAGATTGTAAACGATAAGCTGATAAGCGGTATGGGGAAGGGTACCATCCGCGTCCCTACCAAGGAGCCCTGTCATATCCGGATTCCGGTGACCTTTCGTTTCATAAAACCCAATCAGGAGCAGGAAGAGGATGACGATCAGGAGGATGATCCCTGGGAGACCGACGATGATCTGCTGCCGGTCAATCCTAAAGGAGACAAAGACGAGTTGTTGCCTACCGATCGCAAGAAGAGTAATCCACTACCTGCAAAACCGAAAACTGATGTGCCGCTACTCGACGATGCCGATGACGAGCTACTGCCTGTAAACCCGAAACCCAAGGGGGACGAGTTGCTGCCTACCGACAGCAAGAACAGTCATCCGCCAGCTACAAAACCGAAGACTGATGTGCCGCGTCTCGATGACGTCGATGATGACCTGCTGCCTGTAAACCCGAAACCCAAAGGAGACGAGCTGTTGCCGATCAAACCGAAACCGACGCAAGAATAATTTGCCGTATAGGAATCCCTCGCAATGGAAAGAGAACAATAAGGTGAAAATAAGCAACAAAAAAATCACTTAACATACCATTACAATCATGAACACCAGAAATAGTTTAACAATCAAGAATCTCTGGCTGGCAGTCGGCTGCTGCTCCATCATTTTATTGGCATCATGCGGCGGCGAAAGCGAACAAAAATCCGGTAAGACGGGGGGCATAGATATGGAAGGAGCCCTGTCGAAAATAGAAAGCCGCCGAAAAGCTGATCCCAACGCATCAGGAGGAAATAAATGTCTGTTGGGTTATGCCGACCGTTTCGACGAACTGCTGACCGAAGCGGAAGTGCTGGAAGCCACCGGCTTTTCGACCGACGTGATGGAAGTCAAATATTCGAAAACAATTAGTGACGTAGCATTCCACGGTCTCAATTACCAATTTGACAATAAACGGGAAAGAACCATTGCTGGCTATACCATGCCATTCAAGGACAACGTGCAACTCCAACGCATCAAACCGATGTCGCTCACGCAGTTCAAAAATGAGTACCGGGCCATTACTGAAGAAGAGGATCAGGCGGTAAAAGGCATCATTGATGATGTAGCCGACGGGAATGTCTCCGGAGCCGATGCCAAGGAAGCCAAGGATCAGTTGGATGCCAGCGGGGTGGACAAGGAAACGGCAAAAGATGCCATGGGTTCATTGGCGGAAGCATTCAAGGAAATAAGTAAGGGATATCGCAATGTGGACGGCTTGGGCGATGCCGCAGTATGGAATCTGGCAGAAAAGTCGCTCACCGTATTGGACAATGGGGTGCAGTTCGAGGTACAAGTAGATGCCAAAAGCAGCCCCGATGAAGACAAGGCCATTGCCATTGCACTGGCCAAGAAGATTTTGAACAAGTGTAACTAACAAACAAAAACATACATTTTATGGATTCCCAACAATCTCCCCATGATCTGACCTCTGCTTCAGGCAAGGCAGAAGAGGTAGCTGACAAATCTACCGCAATCATTGCCTACATCACACTGGTAGGGTTGATCATTGCATTCGTGATGAATAATGAGAAGAAGCAACCCTTTGCCTCTTTCCATATTCGCCAGAGTCTTGGTATTGTTTTGACGGGCGTTGCCCTGGGCTTTATCAATATCATTCCTTTTCTGGGATGGGTCATTAGTCTCCTAGGCATACTCGTCTTGATTGTACTGTGGATCCTGGGTTTGATGTCGGCCATTCAAGGTCAGGAAAAGACGCTCCCTGTGGTGGGTAAACATTTTCAGGAATGGTTTAAGTCAATCTAATCCGGGTTTATCATGAATTTTTCTATACGAATTCCGCTGCTGGCACTGATTGTAACCACTTTGATCTCCTGTTCGGAAAAGAAGCTGAAGGAAACTATTACTTCTAAAATGAAAAGTGCCCTGTCCGAACAGTTGGGAGTGGATTTGGATGTAGAAGGAATTGATAACATCGACAAAAACAAGGTCAACATCGCACTCCGGGGCGGAGACCTAGAAAATTTTGTCGGCGATGCATTCGTGGCGGGGATGGGTATCCTGAACGATGAGGGGATCACCTTTGTGGCGAGTACCGAGACAGGCAAGATTCTACTCAGTTTTCTTGGCGAGGATCTTTTTTCCCAACATCCAATACAAGGCCATTTCGGGGACAGTGACAACTCCGTCGTGGTTGCCCAATTCACGGCATTTCGCACAAACACCGATTCGGATATGAGCTATTTGGATCAAAGCAGAAGCGCATTTGAAGGTACTGCCATTATCCGAAAGTTCACCGAAGACTACGTCGAGCTCGAGGTGGACGGGAAAATCGGGAAAGTCCACGAAATAGAGCAGCCCGAAAACTGGACCTCTTTCAGCGGAAAGGTAACGCTATCCTATCCTATATGGCAGATGAACGGTATGGATAAGACACAAGTCTTTGGAAGATGACGGCTAAGCTTTCTATCGGATTTATCTTACCGGCCATTTTGGCCTGTGGGATTGGTGCTTATGCGCTGAAGCCGATGACGACTGTTTCCTCCGACATACAGAAAGAGACGTATTTTTTTCGCCAAGCTTGGGTGTGGAGCTTCCGCAATGAATGGATTCCCGAAGGCGAATTTGGGAGTGAAGGAGAAATGACTGTGTATTATGATCCAGATAGCAAAAGCTGGCTTTTCACTGCCGAATCGTATGGCATCACAGACGAGATGGCTGAATGGATTATAGCCCCTTCGCAGGATATATATATCAGCGCCTATCAGGATGAGTTCGGCAATAAGCACCTCTATCGGGACACCCTGGACATGGAATCCAGGCAACCTGTTGAAGAAGCGCTTTTTTCCTCAAATGGGAATGAATACCTCATTGCGCTGGACAGCACCCGGGTATTCGGCACCAACAGCTATGGGTGGCCGACCATTACCGCTACGGCCTACGCCTATAAAAGTGACGTGAGTTCCTTGGCAGCGGTCTGTTTCCTGGCGGAAACTGAGCTGGATTTCAGTCCGCTATACCTGTTCAACAGCCGGTCGGGCGATGCCAGGCTACCCATCCACTTCCCACAAGACATGCCGGGAAACCGGATAGTAGCCCAGGAGATAACCCGGGATGCGGGCAGAACCGTTTTCTACCGGCTCGAAGCCATATCGGATACTGAATATCACATTAATTTCAAAGACTATGAACGCAAGTAAACTATTCGCCCTGATGGCAGGGCTATGCATGATGACATGGGGAAGCTGCGGAACGGTATCTGCACAACAAACCCAAAAAACGAATAGCGTAAGACTTGATGACGGTGCCAAGCCGACTCCTATTCGTCTCTTTGATGATCTCGATCCCTCCGAATTGCGGGATCGGAACTTCCCGGACTCCCGGAGGCCCAAAACGCCCAATGCCGGCTCCCGGACTTTGGAAGAGATAACTATGGACGGCCCCTTCACATTCGACCGGAAAATCAGCTTCCTCGTAAGCGGCGCTGATGGTAGCTTCAATTCCTACTTTTACCTCAACACCCAAACAGGGTACTCCATGATGGATGCCCAGGCTCATAAGCAGTGGATACCCACCGGAGAAGGCAAAACAGTGCAGATTATGACCCATACCGGCGATTTTTACTCGTACATCGATTCCAGGGAAGGAAAATACAGCATGAAGATGAGCAGTGGATTTGACGGACTCGACATCATGTTGATGGCAAACTCATTGGAGCAGGAGGGCTTCAGAAGGACCGGAAAAAAAGTTAACAAAGGTTCGGGCGTACCCTTTACCCGGGCGGAATACAGCGGCAAGGATTCCGATGGCAATGCCGTATCCTTATGGCTTTCCGACCCGCTCGACATCCGGCTGGACAACAACAAAACATACCTCCTTACCGGACACTTCGGATTGGGCTACTTTACTGACCGGAAAACCCTTCAGAATTATATGGTTACCGGAATAGAGTCCAAAGATGGCAGCATCTTTATAACTGCCAACGAGAAATCTAACGCCTCCTTTTCCGGAAAAGGCTATACCACCATGGGCGATTTGATGATGGGCGGCATGACAGGGCAGAGCGATTATATGGCGGAGCGAATGCAGGCAGCAGAGGTTGAGATTGCCCAAATCGAAGACCCGCAGCTCAGGGCATTGGCTAAAAAAGAGTTGGAGCAGATGAGCGGATTGGCAGGAGCCATGGGCAATACCGCAAAAAAGGTAGGTGAGACCAATGACCTGCGGCATCTGGGAGTGGGTATGGAGCAGATGAGCGAGGAGTACAGCGCATTTGCACACATGCTGCTACAAAGCCGGCAAGGCATTCGTCAGCTGGAACTCAACATCGTGGAACTGAAAAAAATGAGCGACGATGAATATGCCCGTGCCGAGATCAAAAAGAACAACTGCCTGATCAGTTGCAACGAACGCAAAGTAACACTCTTAAACCGGGCGGTCGAACTTGAAGACAGGATCAGAAGACAATACAAAAAAGACGATGACGATGACAAGCGGGATGAAGACCTGGGAAAACTGTACGAAGAAACCCTTTCGGAACTGAATAGAATAGCTGATTGTGGCTGCAATGACTGATTTTCAGTACATAACGTGGTAAAGCTGTGTTCATCAAGGAGGTGTCAGTCGCTCGGAAATGTTGGTTACTACCTGATTTGCCAGAGACAAAGTGTATATGGATTCTGGATGGCATGCGGAAAATACACCCAACAAGTAACTTAATCAGCTGAAAACTAAAGAGTGCCGGAAAAGGATGATATTGGGAAATGCGTCATCGTGCTTCGGATTTTACAGTATGCGATCAGAGAACTCTGCCACCTAAAGCAATTTCGTCTGCAATAGCACTTTAAAATTCCTAACTTCAGGTTTATGCTACCGTAAGTAACAAGATTACCTTAAAACCGAAGCATATCCCTGTCAATGAGAAGACAAGAAATTGCCCTAAAAAACAAGTTGGAATTTGGGGAGCTATTTAAAGTTTCCCGGTTCAAAGAGGCTATTAAAAGAACCAAGCCCCATACCCATGATGGCTATTATGAATTGATCCTTATCAAGGAAGGGAAGGGGTTTCATCTTGTTGAGACTGAAAACTTTCCGGTGACTGTACCGGAGTTGTATTTTCTTAAACCGGACCAGCTTCATTGTTGGCAATTTACCGCTATTCCCAAAGGCTTTGTTTTGCTCTTCAAGGAGGCTTTTTTCGACCCGCTTACAGAAGCTCCCATACTTGATTTGATTAGGAATCTCAATCCCATTTCCCGCGTTTCTTTGCAGGGGGACTATGATCCTTCCTTTCTCTTCGAAGAAATTCTTCGGGAATACAACGAGCCCAATGAGTACGCTATCCATACCATCACAGGGCATCTGCGCTCCATTTTTTCCAAGATTTTGCAACTGTCAAATCTGAATGATGACAAGAAAGTAAAGAATAATCTGAATGACCGGTTTATGCAGTTGTTGCCGATAAAATGTCCCGAATTCCATAAGGTCAATCAGTTTGCGGAACTACTTCATACCACTCCCCAGAACCTGAATGCAGCTTGTAGAAAACATACTTCTAAAAGTGCCAGTGAGCATATTGTTGACCAAATGATACTGGAAGCAAAGAGATACATTTTGCACACCGACTTGAACATCGGTGAAATAACAGATGCACTTCATTTCAATGATTCATCTTATTTCGTGAAATTCTTCAAAAAACAGGAGGGGATTACCCCTTTTCAGTTCCGGGAGAAATATTTTCAATAACACCATTTTCGCATCGAATTTCACCATGTGATATAGGCTAAGTGGGGATATTTTTGTCTTGGCTCAAGTTCTTGACCGGATAATTATTTTCATTTTCTAGTTGCCTGCATGTGGAAATTATAATCATATCACTGGCGGCATTTATCACCGCAGTGCTTACATTCTTTTCCGGCTTTGGCTTGGGGACTATACTCACACCGGTGTTTGTGCTGTTTTTCCCCATAGACTTGGCTATAGCTCTTACGGGGGTAGTGCATTTTTTCAATAATGTCTTCAAACTTGTGCTGGTCGGGAAAAATGCCGACAAGAAAGTACTCATCCGGTTTGGCATTCCTGCAGTTTTGGCAGCCATTATAGGGGCTCTGATATTGCTTAATATCACTGATTTGGAACCTCTTTTTACCTATCAGTTGGCTGGAAATACGTTCGAGGTTACTCCGGTGAAATTTATCATCAGCATTATTCTGATCTTTTTCTCCATTATCGAAATCCTCCCCTTTTTCGAAAAACTGGAGTTTGGTAGCAGCAAACTGCCACTAGGCGGTGTGCTCAGTGGGTTTTTCGGAGGACTTTCCGGTCATCAGGGAGCTTTGCGTAGCGCTTTCCTGATCAAGGCGGGCTTGTCAAAAGAAGCTTTTATAGGTACTTCGGTAGTCATCGCATGCTTTATTGACTTTACACGCTTAGCTGTATATGCTTCCCGCTTTGGGCAGTCCGGGCTGGGAGATAATCTCACCTTGGTCATTTGCGCTACCCTTTCTGCAATAGCCGGCGCTTACCTGGGGAATAAACTCTTGAAAAAAATCACCCTGAAATTCCTGCAACAGCTGGTGGCAATTATGCTCCTGCTCATTTCCATTGCGCTGGGAGCCGGATTCATCTAAAAACTCATGATTAAATGATACGAAACAGAAAAACGCTTCTTAGGTGCTTCAGCACTTCACTTCTATCAGGTGTGATGTTGCTTTTTCCGGGGTGGACGTATGCGCAAAGCGAGCTAAGATCTTTGATGGAGTTGGCAGAGAAAAATTACCCGCTTATAGCGGCAAAGCAGGCAGAGGCGGAAGCCGGTGAAGCGAGTGCCCGATTGGAAAAGAATACGCTAATGCCCTCACTGGATGCGGCCTATCAGGCGAATTACGCCACTTACAACAACATCACCGGAATGAACCTCCCCGGCCAATTAATCCCAATAAGCGGGCCACCGTCCTCGGACAATTTTGGCGCAGTACCGGGTTCGGCTGCCAGCTTACTGATGAAGTGGTCACCCTTTACGTTTGGACAGCGTGCCGCTTCGGTAGATTATTACCAAAATCACTATGAGAAGCAGTTGGCCGCTGTGGAGGATGAAGTACTGAAAGTGAAATTTCAGGTAGCCTTGCTTTACCTGGAAATGGCCACCACGCAGGAGCTTATCAAAGCCTATGAAAAAAACATCGAACGGAATGAGTTTAATACTTCCCGGATCGGATTTCTGGTCGATGCGGGGTTGAGGCCGGCTGTGGACAGCTTGAAATTTAGAGGAGAGCTTTCAAAAGCCAAAACCGAACTCTATCAATTGCAGAACTTACGGGAATCCCAAGAATATCAATTGCAGGAATTGGTGGTTTCGGAAGGTCTTACCGGAATCACCACCGACTCGGCATTTTTCAAAAATCTCCCCGAAAATGCCGACTGGCTGATGTCTTCTGATTCTTTGACGAATCCTAGACTCAAGATGGCTCAAATGAATTTGCTGGCTGAACAGGCTCGGCTCAAGCAGATCAACCGGTCGTGGACACCAAATCTGGAGGTTTGGGGTACCACTTATGCCAGGGCTTCCGGGATCGGGTTTGACGGAACTGTCGATCAAGCTGAGGGATTTTCTTTCAGTAGATATAATTATGGAGTTGGTCTTCAATTGGTACTCCCAATTCTGAATCTCACCAATGTCAAAATCAAAAGCAGCAGACAAAGAGCCATTGCCCGCTCATCTCAAGAGTATCTGACCCGGACAGAGATCGCGCTGAAAAGAGAGGAAAATATAGTCATGAATGATCTGCGTACTTCATTGCTGATCGCAAAGGAAGTCCCCACCGAATACAAGGCGGCAGAATCTGCATTCAATGCACTGCAGGTGCGCTACAATGAGGGATTGATCAATTATACCGATTTGATCCAGGCACAATACGATCTCCTAAATGCGGAAGCAAAACTGAAAAGTGCCTATGCCTCTACTTGGAAAGCCTTGCTCAGTCTCGCCGTCATCCGGGGGGATTTGGATATTTTTCTTAATGAGTTAGGGGGTTAAAAATGAAGAACTAAAAGTTAAAAACTAATAGTTAATAGTGATAAGCTGCCTAAATAGTTAAAAGTGATAAGTTGAAAATTAAGAGTAAGAAGAGAATAGTGAAAAACGTAAAGTGAAGAACTAAAAGAGAATAGTGAATAACTAATATGTGGAAAAATGAAAAAGGAATCCATTCTAAGAAATAAAAGCTATGCGTTTGCGATCCAGACAGTTCGTCTTTGTCAGGTGTTGCAATCCGATAAAAAGGAGTTTGTTCTGAGTAAACAGCTCCTGAGAAGCGGTACCGCAATAGGGGCGTTGATCAGGGAAGCTGAATTTGGTCAAAGTCGTCCGGATTTTATTCATAAAATGAGTATCTCTTTGAAAGAGGCCAATGAAACGGATTACTGGCTAGACCTGCTGAAGGATACCGATTATATCAGCGAGGAATCATTTGGGAAATTGTCACAGCCCTGCAAGGAATTGATTGCTATGCTGGTGGCTACTATAAAAACGATGAAAGGGAAGTGAAAACTATAAAATGAGCTAAGTTAAAAGTGATGAACTAATAGTTAAAAAATAATAGTGAAGAGTTAAAGACTAAAAGTTAAAAATGGAAATTCTTAAAATAGTTAAGCTATTGTTTTATAGGTTATTAGCTGCCTGGATTTTCACTTTCAACTATTCACTTCAAACTTTTAACTCTTCACTTTCAACTGTTAACTAAATAATATGAAACTAATAGAAGGAGCATTAAGTAAACCGGTTACCATTTCGGTGGCAGTGCTGGCTATTGGATTCTTTTCCTTTTTGGCCATAAGGAGCATGAAAGTGGATATTTTTCCCACCTTTGGACTGCCTACCATTTACGTGGCCCAGCCCTACGGAGGTCTTTCTCCAGAGCAGATGGAATCCTTCATCACAGGATATTATGAATATCATTTTCTCTATGTCACCGGGGTGAAAGCCGTGGAATCAAAGTCTGTACAGGGGAATGCGTTGATCAAGATCATTTTCCATGAAGGGACAGATATGAGTCAGGCTGCAGCAGAGGTGGTCGGATATGTGAACCGCTCCAGAGCATTTATGCCGCCGGGGACAGTTCCTCCTTTTATCACCCGGTTTGATGCCGGTAGTGTTCCTGTGGGGCAATTGGTGTTTTCATCCGAAACCAGGACACTGGATGAAATATCGGATCTAGCCCTTTTCAAAGTCCGTCCCATGTTTTCCACCCTTCCCGGGGTATCTGCTCCCCCTCCCTTCGGAGGAAGTGCCAAGACCGTGATCGTAAAACTGGACCCGCAAAAAGTTCAGCGCTACAATTACACCCCTGATGAGATAGTCCAGGCCTTGGCTACGGGAAATACAATTTCACCGGCAGGTAATATCAGAGTTGGCAACCAGGCACTTATTACTCCTCAAAATACGGTGGTAGAAGATGTAAAGGAACTGGAGAAAATCCCTCTGAAGCTCGGAAGCGGGGCTTCTGTTTATTTGGGAGATGTGGCCAATGTATCCATAGGAGCTGATGTCACCACGGGGTATGCTTTGATTAACGGAGCGAGATCAGTTTACATCCCGGTGACCAAACGTGCGGATGCCTCTACTTGGGAAGTGGTTCAGAATGTCAAAAAAGCCCTGCCGGACATGCAGGCAGCTGTACCCGATGACATCCGGGTTTCTTATGAATTTGACCAATCTGGATACGTTCTCAATTCCCTGGAAAGTGTCTTATTTGAAGGGGGCTTGGGGGCTATTCTCACCGTGACTCGTCCTAAAAATAGTTTACAGGTTATCGTTTAAATCCAGGTACTGATTGACTGTTTCTGCTAGTCCTTTTATTGGTTTACAAGTGTACGG